>NZ_CAJQZK010000016.1:0-83100 GCF_907164655.1 Acidocella sp. C78 | reverse complement strand
GCCCGGCAATCCTCGTCCGGCCGCAAAAAAACGCCCGGACGAATGGTCCGGGCGGGAGGTGCCGCCGCCGGTGCGGCGAACAGGGGCTTTCGCTCTTGCGGCGCGGGCGCCGTCGGCTGCGCCCGCGCATCCGGCGGCAGTCGGTTACATATGGAAGGCGGCCATCGCGACGCCGGCGAGGGCGGCGCCGATCACCGGGCCGACCACCGGAATGGCGGCATAGCCCCAGTCCGACCCGCCTTTGCCCGGGATCGGCAGCAGCGCGTGGGCGATGCGCGGCCCGAGATCGCGCGCCGGGTTGATCGCGTAGCCGGTGGTCCCGCCCAGCGACAGGCCGATGCCCCAGACCAGGGCCGCCACCAGATAGGGGCCCATGCCGTCGGAAATGCCGTGCGGTGCGGCGGCCTTGGAGAAGATCGCGCCGATGATGAAGGTGAGCGCGAAGGTGCCGATGATTTCGCTGATCAGGTTGGTCATGGTGTTGCGGATCGCCGGCGCGGTGCAGAACACGGCGAGTTTCAGCCCCTGATCGGGGGTTTCCTTCCAGTGCGGCAGGTATTGCAGGAAGACGAGAACGCCGCCGGCGAAGGCGCCGAGGAAGTCGCCGGCGATGGCTTGTGGAATGCCGGTCCAGTTGCCGTGATCGACGGCGATGCCGATCGCGAAGGCGGGGTTGATATAGGCCGCGGGACTGCCGCAGGCCTTGGCGACGAACACGCCCGCGAGCACCGCGAAGGCCCAGCCGGTGGTGATCACCATCCAGCCGGAATTCTGCGCCTTGGAATGGTTGAGCAGGACACCCGCCACCACACCGTCGCCGAACAGGATCAGCGTCGCGGTGCCGAGGAATTCACCCGTGAAAATGGACATTTCTGTTTCTCTTGTGGTTCGATTGGCTGTGTGATCAGTCAACCCAGGCGAAGGAGCGCTGGACCGCCTTCTTCCAGGAGCGATAGTATTTGTCGCGGGTTTCGGCGGCCATCGCCGGTTCCCAGGTCTTGTCCACGCCCCAGTTGGCGCGCAGGTCTTCGAGGTTGGCCCAGTAGCCGACCGCGAGACCGGCGGCGTAGGCGGCACCCAACGCCGTGGTTTCGGTCATTTTCGGGCGGACCACCGGGGCGTTCAGGATGTCGGCCTGGAACTGCATCAGCAATTCGTTGGCGACCATGCCGCCATCGGTCTTCAGCGTCGCCAGCCGGATGCCGGAATCCTCCTGCATCGCCTCGACCACGTCGCGCACCTGATAGGCGGTGGATTCGAGGGCGGCGCGGGCCAGATGGGCGCGGGTGGCGTAGCGCGTCAGCCCGGCGATGACGCCGCGGGCGTCGTCTTTCCAGTAGGGCGCGTAGAGGCCGGAGAAGGCGGGGACGATATAGACATCGCCATTGTCCTCGACGCTGCGGGCGAGCGGCTCGATCTGCGGGGCGACGTCGAACAGTTTCAGGTTGTCGCGCAGCCACTGCACCAGCGCGCCGGTAATCGCGATGGCCCCTTCCAGCGCGTAGCGCGGCGTCTCGTCGCCGAACTGGTAGGCGAGCGTGGTCAGCAGCCCGGCCTTGGACTGCACCGGTTCGGTGCCGGTGTTCATCAGCAGGAACGAGCCGGTGCCATAGGTGTTCTTGGCCTCGCCGGGGGCGAAGCAGGTCTGCCCGACCAGGGCGGCCTGCTGGTCGCCCAGCATGCCGGCGAGTTTGGTGCCTTGCAGCGGAGCGGTGCGGATTTCGCCATAGACGGCGGAGGAGGGCACGATGTTCGGCAGGCAGGCGCGGGGGATGCCGAAGGCGTTCAGCATGTCATCGTCCCAGGCGCAGGTCGCGAGGTCGATCAGCATGGTGCGGCTGGCGTTGGTGACGTCGGTGACGTGATGCCCGCCATTCGCCCCGCCGGTGAGATTCCAGGTGAGCCAGGAATCGACGGTGCCGAACAGCGCGTCGCCGGCCTCGGCCTTGGCTTTCGCGCCTTCGACGTTGTCGAGAATCCAGCGCAGTTTCAGCCCGGCGAAATAGGTGGCCAGCGGCAGGCCGGTTTTCGCGCGGAAGCGGTCCTGCCCGCCATCGCGGGTGAAGTGCTGCACCAGCTGGTCGGTGCGGGTGTCCATCCAGACCAGCGCGTTGCAGAGCGGCTGGCCGGTCTTGCGGTCCCACACCACCGTGGTCTCGCGCTGGTTGGTGATGCCGACGGCGGCGAGGTCGGCGGCGGTGAGGTTGGCGCGGGCGAGGGCGGCGCCGATGACCTCGTTGGTGTTGGACAGGATTTCCATGGGATCGTGCTCGACCCAGCCCGGCTTCGGATAGATCTGCCGGTGTTCCTTCTGGGCGACGGAGACGATGTTCCCTCCCTTGTCGAACACGATGAAGCGCGAGCTTGTCGTGCCCTGGTCTATGGCTCCTACATAACGCGACATTATTGTTCCTCCCTGTGGCTGTTGATGAACCAGACTAACCTCCGGATAGAGGATGCGACGGTTCCGGCCCGCGAAGTGCGGGCTGCGGGTGCGCGCGGCCCCGTTTCCGGTCAGATGGGGTGACGGCGCGCGTCATCCGTGCGCGTCCGCCGTGGCGAGTGACTGCATGAAGCGCTCGATCGCCGCGATCTCCTCGTGGGAGAGATGCAGGCCGAGCTTGCTGCGGTGCCAGACGACGTCGTCCGCGGTGCGGGCGAATTCGTGGTCGTGCAGGTAGCGCAGCTCGGCTTCGGTGAGGTCGGCGCCGAAGCCGCGGCCGAGATCCTCCATCCGCGCCGCGGCGCCGAGCAGGGCGCGGGCGCGGGTGCCGTAGGCGCGGACCAGCCGGGCGGCGAGGCGCGCGGCGAGGAAGGGATAGTCGCGCCGCAGGGACGCGACCTCGGCGGCGTAGCCCTCGGGCGGGAAATCGCCGCCGGGCAGGGCGGCCTGGCCGGTCCAGCCCTTCGCCGCGCCGCGTGCTGCGGGCAAATGCGGGGCGAGACGGTCGAGCACCGATTCGGCGAGGCGGCGATAGGTGGTGATCTTGCCGCCGAAGACCGAGAGCAGGGCCGGGCCATCGGACGGGGCGTCCATTTCCAGCACGTAGTCGCGCGTGGCGGCCTGGGCTTTCGAGGCGCCGTCGTCATAGAGCGGGCGGACGCCGGAATAGGCCCAGACGACATCCGCCGGGGTGATCGGCTTCGCGAAATAGGCGCTGGCGGAGTCGCAGAGATAGGCGATTTCCTCCGCCGAGGCGCGCACCGCCGCGGGGTCGCCGTGATAGTCGCGGTCGGTGGTGCCGATCAGGGTGAAGTCGCGCTCATAGGGGATGACGAAGAAGATCCGCCCGTCCTCGTTCTGGAAGATGTAGCAATGCTCGCCCTCGTAGAGCCGCCGGACGACGATGTGGCTGCCCTGCACGGCGCGGACCGCGGCGGGGCTGTTGGCGCGCAGCACCTGTTGCAGCACCTCGGCCACCCAGGGGCCGGCGGCGTTGACCAGGGCGCGGGCGCGGACCTTGCGGGTTTCGCCGCGCTCGTCGGTGAGGGTGAGGGTCCAGAGACCGTCCTCGCGCGCGCCGCTGACGCAGCGGGTGCGCGGGGCGATTTCGGCGCCGCGATCCGCCGCGTCGCGCGCATTGAGCACGACGAGGCGGGAATCTTCGACCCAGCAATCGGAATATTCGTATCCACGGACAAAACGAACATCGAGCGGCTGGCCCGCCGGATCGCGCCGCAGCCGCAGGGTGCGGGTGGGCGGCAGTTTTTTCCGGCCGCCGAGATGATCGTAGATGAACAGGCCGAGGCGCAGCATCCAGGCCGGGCGGAGGCCCTTGTGATGCGGCAGCACGAAGCGCAGCGGCCAGATGATGTGCGGCGCGATGCCCCAGAGCACCTCGCGCTCCATCAGCGCTTCGCGCACCAGGCGGAACTCGTAGTATTCGAGATAGCGCAGGCCGCCGTGGATCAGCTTGGTGGAAGCCGCCGAGGTGGCGCCGCCGAGATCGCCGGCCTCGCAGAGAAAGACCGACCAGCCTCGCCCCGCCGCGTCACGGGCGATGCCGCATCCGTTGATGCCGCCGCCGATGATCGCGATATCGTGGATCTCTGAAGTGTCCGGTGCGGACGCCATCAGCCAAACCTCCCGCGTTTGCGTTTCGTCGCTGCTCGCTTGTTGAAGCGAACATTAATACGAACAAAAATCGGGGGTCAATACTCAAAACGAATAGAAAAGCGAAAATGAAAGCGAAATCGGGCGGGATCAGTCGGCGACGTCGCTCTCTTCCTCGCCGGCGGTTTCCACCACCTCGGTGCCGAGGCGCTCGCACAGCTCGCGGCTTTCGGGCGTGCGCAGCCGGTCGGTCACGAGGATGTCGACATCCTTCAGATGGGCGATGCGGACCGGGGCGGAGCGGTTGAACTTGCTGCTGTCGGCGACCAGCATCACCCGCCGGGCGCATTCGATGATGGCGCGGGAGACCTGGACCTCGCGGCTGTCGAAATCGAGGAGCGTGCCGTCGCGGTCGATCGCGGAGGTGCCGATCACGGCGAAATCGGCGCGGAACTGGCGGATCTGCTCGACCGTGGTGGCGCCGACGATGCCGCCATCGGCGCGGCGCATGGTGCCGCCGGCCATGATCAGCTCGACGCCGGGCGAGCGGTAGAGCTCGGCGGCGACGTGCAGGTTGTTGGTGATGACCAGCAGGCCGCTGTGCTGGGCGAGGGCGCGGGCGACCTCTTCGGTGGTGGTGCCGATATTGATCAGCAGGGAGGAATTGTCGGGGATCAGGCGGGCCGCCGCCTCGCCGATCAGCTGCTTGACCGGCTGGGCGACCAGCTTGCGCGCGTCATAGGCGAGATTGGCGACGCTGGAGGCGATCATCGCGCCGCCGTGCACGCGGGTGAGGCGATGGACCTCGCACAATTCGTTGAGATCGCGCCGGATCGTTTGCGGGGTGACGCCGAAGCGCGTCGCCAGATCCTCGACCGAGACGCGCCCGGCCTCCTGCAGGAGGCTCATGATCTCGGCCTGCCGGCGGTTCGCCGTGCGCGGCGAGGATGATCCATCCATCAGCCCCGCCCTCCGCGCGCCTGCCACACCGCCCGCGTGTTCGTGGTTCGTGCCATGCCCTGCTCCAGCCTCCATCCGTATCGCCGTCTCTGGATAGCAAGTTCGCGGCACTTCGTCTCTGCCATCCCGCAAGGTGGGATGGGCAGGCTGCGCGATCATGGCGTTCGTTCCGCTGTGTTAGCGCGAATTTAATAGTTATATGATAATTCTTGAATTTGTGTAATAAGTTTGAGGACGAGCCGGTCATGACCAGCAACAGCCGCCAGGCTATCGCGCAGAGACTGGAATTCATCGGGCTCGATGAGCGGGTCAGGGAGCGTCTGCGGACGCTGAAGCCGGTTCTGGCGGGGGCGGTTTCCGGCGCGCTCGCCGATTTCTACGAGCGGCTGGCGCGGAGTCCGGAGGCGAGCGCGTTCTTTTCCGGCCAAGCCTCGATCGATACCGCGCAGACCCGGCAGAACGGCCACTGGACCCGCATCGCCGACGCGTTGTTCGATGACGACTATGTGGATGCGGTGACGCGGGTGGGCGAGGTGCATGCCCGGATCGGGCTTGAGCCGCGCTGGTATATCGCGGGGTATGCGCTGATCCTCGAACGTATCGTCGCCGGTGTGCTGGAGGCGCGGACGGCGAAGCCGGCCGGGCTGTTCGGCCGCCGCACCGCGCGGGCCGCCGACCCGGCGGCGGATCTCGGCGCGCTGATCAAGGCCACTTTCCTCGACATGGACCTCGCCATCGCGGTCTATCTCGATGCGCTCGACACGCGGCGCCGGGCGGTGGAGGAAAAGGCCGCCGCGACCAGCGAGGCGGTGATGGGCGCGCTGGGCAGCGCGCTCGCCGCGCTCGCCGCCGGCGACCTCTCCTATCGCATGACCGAGACGCTGCCGGACCAGTATGCGCGCCTGGCCGACGATTTCAACGACGCGCTGGCCAGGCTCGACGAAAGCTTCGGCGGGGTGAAGCGCAGCACCGGCGAGATCAATGGCGGGGTGGACGAGATTGCCCGCGCCGCCGAGGATCTCGCCCGCCGCACCGAGCAGCAGGCGGCGACGCTCGAACAGACCACCGCCGCGCTCAACGAGATCACCAACGGCGTGAAGCAGACGGCGGAAAACGCCGCCCGCGCGAACGAGGCCGCGCAATCGGCGAATGGCGCGGCCGACAAGTCCCGCGTGATCGTGGGCGATGCCGTCGCGGCGATGCGGCAGATCGAGGCGTCATCCCGCGAGATCGACCAGATCATCGGGCTGATCGACGAGGTGGCGTTCCAGACCAACCTGCTGGCGCTGAATGCGGGGGTCGAGGCGGCGCGCGCCGGCGATGCCGGGCGCGGCTTCGCCGTCGTCGCGTCCGAGGTGCGCGCGCTCGCCCATCGCTCGGCGGACGCGGCGAAATCGATCAAGCAGCTCATCGCCCGGTCGTCCAAGCAGGTGGGCGAGGGGGTTCGCCTCGTCGGCGAGACCGGGACGGCGCTGGAGATGATCACCGAAAACGTGATCGCGCTCGACCGGCTCATCACCGAAATCTCCGACTCCGCGGCGCGCCAGGCGCGCAGCCTGTCGGAGGTGAATGCCGCCGCCGGGCAGATGAACCAGGCGGTGCAGCAGAATGCCGCGATGGTGGAGCAGACGGCGGCCGCCACCGTGTCGCTCAAGGATGAAACCGCCCGGCTCGCCGGCCGCGCGGCGGGATTCCACACAAGGGAGGATGGCTTCGCGATGCCGGCGGCGGTGGAAGCGCCGGTGGCGCCGGCCGCCCGAAAGCCCCGGGCGCGGCGGCTTCCCATCCCCGCCTGAAAATTTCATATCAATCGCTCCATAATCGGGCCGCCGAAGCGATCGGGGCCTGAAAAACCGCGCGCCGCGCCCTATGTTCCGCCGGTGCGCCTTCGATGCGGGGTGCGGCCTCGCCGCGGCGCCGGGTCCTGAAACAGTGGAGAGATGAACACGATGACGAGCGACTCCGGCTACACGCCCCCGAAAATCTGGACGTGGGAACAGCCCAGCGGCGGTCATTTCGCCAGTATCAACCGCCCGATCGCCGGCCCCACCCATGAGAAGGAGCTGCCGGTCGGCCGTCATCCGCTCCAGCTGTATTCGCTGGCGACGCCCAACGGGGTGAAAGTCACCGTCATGCTGGAAGAGCTGCTCGCGCGCGGCCATGCGGGCGCCGAATACGACGCCTGGCTGATCCGCATCAACGAGGGTCACCAGTTCGGCAGCGGCTTCGTCGCCGCCAACCCCAATTCGAAGATCCCCGCCCTGGTCGACCGCAGCGGCGCGGAGCCGCGCCGGGTGTTCGAATCCGGCTCGATCCTTGTGTATCTCGCGGAAAAATTCGGCGAATTCCTGCCCCTCGATACCGATGCGCGGGCGGAGTGCTTCTCGTGGCTGTTCTGGCAGATGGGCAGCGCGCCGTATCTCGGCGGCGGGTTCGGCCATTTCTACACCTATGCGCCGGAGAAGTTCGAATATCCGATCAACCGCTTCGCGATGGAAACCAAGCGGCAGCTCGATGTGCTCGACCGCAGGCTGGCCGAGAGCGAGTATCTCGGCGGCAAGGAGTACACGATCGCCGATATCGCGGTGTTTCCGTGGTATGGCGGGCTGGTGAAGGGCTGGCTCTACAACGCCGCCGAGTTCCTCCAGGTGCATGAATACCGCAACGTGCTGCGCTGGGCCGACCAGATCTGGGAGCGCCCTGCCGTTCGCCGCGGGCGCATGGTCAACCGCGTGTTCGGCGAGCCGAGCGAACAGCTGCACGAGCGCCACGACGCCAGCGATTTCGACACGAAGACGCAGGACAAGCTGGTCCCGCAGGGCTGACTCCGCCGGCGCGCGCTTGCCGCCCGGATTGCCACCCGGACTTCAGGGTGGTGGTTCGGGTGGCGGTGCGCGCCGCCTCTGCCGCTCAGGCGGCGCCGGAGGCGGGGCGGACGATGTGCGGGCGCAGCCAGGCGTGCAGCGCCTCGCCATCCATCGGCATTGAAAACAGCGCGCCCTGGCCCTCATCGAAGCCCAGTTCGACCAGCCGGGCGCGGTCGGCCTCGGTTTCCAGACCCTCGGCGGTGAGGGTGAGGTCGACATCGTGCGCCATGCGCCCGACATGCAGCAGGATGCTGCGGCGGCGGGCATCGTCGAGCGCGTCGCGGATCAGCGCGCGGTCGATCTTCAGACGGTCGAAGCGGAAGTAATAGAGCGTCGCGATCGAGGAATAGCCGGCGCCGAAATCGTCGAGCGCGAGGCGGCAGCCCAGCGCCCGGATGGCGTCCAGAATGTCGCGGGTGGCCGGCGAGACATCGAGGATCGCGGTTTCGGTCAGTTCGAACTCGATGCGCCCGCGGGCGAGCGCGTGACGCGCCAGGGCATTGCCGATCCGTTCGAGCAGCAGCGGGTCGTGCAGCTGGACCGGGGAGAGGTTGATCGCGACGGTGACCTGCTCGGGCAGGGTGGCGGCGAAGGCGCAGGCGGCGTCGATCACATAGGCGCCGATGCGGATGATGGTGCCGTTGTGCTCGGAGGCGGGGATGAACTGGTCCGGCGGCAGGATGCCGAATTGCGGGTGTCGCCAGCGGACCAGCGCCTCGACGGTGGTGACCGCGCCGCTTTCGAGCCGGATGATGGGCTGGAACTGGAGGAAGAAGCTCTGCCGCTCGAACTCGTTGACCAGCGAGGCATCGAGCTGGCGCAGGCGGGTGGTCTGCCGGTCGTTCTCGGGGTCGAACATGCGGACGGCGCCGCGGCCGCTCGCCTTGGCGCGGTAGAGGGCGAGATCCGCCGCGTGGAGAACGTCCTCGGGCTGGATTCCGGCGCGCGTGATCATCGCGATGCCGGCGCAGCAGCCGATCGCCACCGTGATGTCGGCGAGGCGGAACGGATCGGCCAGGCGGTCGATGATGCGCCGCGTCACCGCCTCGACATCGGCGGTGGTGGCGTCGGGCAGCAGGATGGCGAATTCGTCGCCGCCGAGGCGGAAGCAGCGGTCGTGGCTGCGGACGCAGGCGAGCAGCCGGCCGGCGGCGGCCTGGAGCAGCTCGTCGCCCGCCTTGTGGCCGAAGCGGTCGTTCACCGACTTGAAATGGTCGAGATCGAGGCAGATCAGCCCGGTGCCGACGCCGACCGGGTTGGCGCAGGCCGCGTGCAGCCCCTCGTCGAACCCTATGCGGTTGCCGAGGCCGGTCAGGCTGTCGTGCCGGGCGATATGGGCGATGCGCCGTTCGGCGTTGCGGTGGGCGGTGACATCGGAGCCGACGCCGCGATAGCCGACGAACCCGCCCTCGCGGTCGAAAACCGGCTTGCCGGCGAAGGACCAGCAGCGCTCCTCGCCGGCGAAGAACAGCGGCGCGCTCTTTTCGTTGAAGGTTTCGCGCCGGCCGATGCGGTAGAGGAGGTTGCCGATCGCCGGGGCGCAGGTCTGCTCGGGGTCGGTCCGGCCATGCTCGACGAGAAAGCGCACCAGCGACTGGCCGGCGAGCGCCTCCGGCGTGGTGCGCGCGGCCTCGGCGAAGCGCAAGGAGGGGCGGAGCAGGGTGAGCGCCGCGTCGGTCTCCCAGAGGAAATCGCTCGCCCCTTCCTCGAAATCGCGCAGCAGGAGGTTGATCACCTCGCTCTGGCGTTCCGCTTCCAGCCGGCGGAATTCGCGCTCCATCGTGTTGGCGTTGACATAGAGGATGGTGGTGAAGGTCAGCAGGGCGTAGCTGCCGAGGCCGACAAGGGCGGTCGCGGAGGGATGCGCCGTGCTCGTGATCAGCGCGATGGCGGCACCGGCGGTGACCGGCGCCCAGTAGAGCAGGGCGTAGAGCGCCGGGCCGGAAAAGGCGGCGGTGGAGATGAGGCCGACCATGATGGCGTAGACGAGGCTCTCCTGCGGCCCGCTGGCATGGCGCAGCCCGCCGATTTCGATACAGGCCCAGAACACGCCGATCAGCAGCGCGAGGCCGCAGAACAGCACCTTGAACACGGAGGGCTGCGGCTCGGCGGCGCGGCGCGACCAGAGGGCGGCGACCGTGATGAGCAGGATGTAGCAGGTGGCGAGGCCGCCGAGCCCGGCGGCGATGAGCGGGGCGCGCGTCAGCTGGTCGCGGAATTCATGGCCGAGGATCGCGGCCACGGTGCCGCCGGTGATGACCATGCGCGGCACCAGCGCCGCCCGCGTGTCAAGCAGGGAAATCTCGATCTGCCGCCTGGTCTGGGACGGGAGGTCGCGCAGCGTGTGGCGCGGGGCTTTCATGGCCCCGGCAAGCCTGGCTCAAATGTGGACAAATCAAATGCGAGTTTCATTTCTCTGACATTCGTAACGATTATGAATTAAAATTATGAATTTGAGATTAAGGCAGATGGGCGCGATTGCAAATTGCGATCATCAGTTATGTGCGCGTCGGGCGCGCGGAAGGCCTGTATTGTAACGTAACGCAACAGTTTCATCGCCGCGGGCGCGCACCGGCCCGGCGGCGATGACCGCGGGGGCCGCGTCAGCCGCGGGCGACGAAGTTTTCGAGCCAGTGGATCGTGTAGTCGCCGGCGCAAAAGCCGGGATCGTCGAGAATGCGCAGGTGCAGCGGAATCGTGGTGCGGATGCCGGACAGGGCGAATTCGCCGAGCGCGCGGCGCATCCGGGCGATCGCCTCGGCGCGGTCGCGGCCATGGACGATCAGCTTGGCGACCAGGCTGTCATAATGCGGGGGGATGCGGTAGCCGGCGTAGAGCGCCGAATCGAGCCGCACGCCGAGCCCGCCGGGGCGTGGAACACCTCGACCTTGCCCGGCGAGGGGGTGAAGGTTTCGGGTCTTCGGCGGTGATGCGGCACTCGATGGCGTGGCCGTTGAAGCGGATATCGGCTTGGCCGTAGCCGAGCCGCTCGCCGGCGGCGATGCGGATCTGCTCGCGCACGAGATCGACGCCGGTGACCATTTCGGTGACCGGATGCTCGACCTGCAGGCGGGTGTTCATCTCGATGAAGGCGAACTGGCCGTCCTGGTAGAGGAATTCGAGCGTGCCGGCGTTGCGGTAGCCGAACCTGGCCAGCGCCGCGGTGGCGATCTCGCCCAGGCGGTCGCGCTCCTCGCGGGTGATGCCGGGCGAGCCGGCCTCTTCGAGCAGTTTCTGGTGGCGGCGCTGGAGCGAGCAGTCGCGCTCGCCGAAATGCACCACGCTGCCGTGATTGTCGCCCATCACCTGAAGCTCGACATGGCGCGGCCGGTCGAGATATTTCTCGATATAGACGGCGTTGTTGCCGAAGGCGGCGCCGGCCTCGGCGCGGGCGGTGCGGAAGGCTTCCTCGACCTCGTCGAGCGTGCGGGCGACCTTCATGCCGCGCCCGCCGCCGCCGGCCGCGGCCTTGATCAGCACCGGACAGCCTATTTCGGCGGCGACGCGCTTCGCCGCCTCGACATCCGGCACCTCGCCGTCCGAGCCGGGGACGAGCGGCACGCCGAGATCGGCCATCGTCGTCTTGGCGGTGATCTTGTCGCCCATCATGCGGATATGGGTGGGCGAGGGGCCGATGAAGGCGAGGCCGTGGGCTTCCACCATCTCGGCGAAATCGGCGTTTTCCGAGAGGAAGCCGTAGCCGGGATGCACCGCCTCGGCGCCGGTGATCAGCGCGGCACTGATCAGGGCGGGCATGTTGAGATAGGAGTCGCGCGCCGGGGCGGGGCCGATGCAGACACTTTCATCGGCCAGGCGCACATGCATCGCATCGGCATCGGCGGTGGAATGCACCGCGACGGTGGCGATGCCCATCTCGCGACAGGCGCGCTGGACCCGGAGCGCGATTTCGCCGCGATTGGCGATCAGGATTTTCGAGAACACGGACGCGCGCCGCCTATTCGACGATGACCAGCGGCTCGTCGTATTCGACCGGCTGGCCGGAGGCGACGAGGATGGATTTCACGGTGCCGGCGCGCGGCGCCTTGATCTGGTTGAAGGTCTTCATCGCCTCGATCAGCAGCAGCGTCTGCCCGGCCTCGACCGTGGCGCCGACGCTGATGAACGGCGCGGCCCCCGGCTCGGCCGAGAGATAGGCGACGCCGACCATCGGCGATTTCACCGTGCCGGGATGGTTGGCGGCGGCGGGGGCGGCTTCCGGCGCCGCGGCGGCGGGTGCCGGTGCGCCCGGCGCCATACCCGGCGCCATTCCTTGCGGCATCGCGTAGGGCGGGGCCGGATAGGCCGGGGCGGCGACGAACTGCGCCGCCTGCGCGCTGGCGCGGGCGAGGCGCAGCCGGCGGTCGCCTTCCTCAAGCTCGATCTCGGCGAGGTCGCCATCCTTGAGAAGGGCGGCGAGGGCGCGCAGCACCTCGGGGTCGAAGGAGAGACTCATGCTTCCTGCTCCACAATCTCGGCGATCGCCTGAAGCGCCAGCCGGTAGCCGGTGAACCCAAGGCCGCAGATCACGCCGCGCGCGGCCTGCGACACGTAGGAGTGATGGCGGAACGCCTCGCGCTGGTGGATGTTGGACAGATGCACCTCGATGACCGGAAGGTCGACCGCGTGCAGCGCGTCCATCAGCGCGATCGAGGTGTGCGAGTAGCCCGCCGGATTGATGACGATGCCGGCGGCGCGGCCGCGGCATTCCTGCACCCAGGTGATCAGCTCGCCCTCGCCGTTGGTCTGGCGGAAATCGATGGCGAGGCCCAGCTCCTCGGCCGCCTCGGCGCAGAGCGCCTCGAGATCGTCGAGGGTCTGGATGCCGTAGATTTCGGGCTCGCGCAGACCCAGCATGTTGAGGTTCGGACCGTTCAGCACGGCGATCAGCGGTACAGGCATGATGCGCGCCTATCACAGCCCGGCGGAAAGGGAAACCGGCGAGGGTTCGAGCGTGGTTTTCCCGGTGGGCGCATCGAGGATGTAGGTCGGCAGCGCGTGGCCGGAAATCGTGCCGCGCAGGGCGGCGATCAGCGCCCGCCCGGCGGCGATCGGCACATGGAAGCGGGCGGTGCCGGGGGCGGGGTCGAGCTGGTGCAGGTAATAGGGTTTCACGCCGCAGCCGAGCATGGTCTCGAACAGGGCGCGCAGCGCCTCCGCCGTGTCGTTGACGCCGCGCAGCAGCACCGACTGGCCGAGCAGCGGGATGCCGGCGCGGCGCAGCGCCGCCAGCGCGGCCCGGGCCTCGGCGCCGAATTCGCGCGCGTGGTTGGCGTGCAGCACGAGGAAGAGCGGCGGGTCGAGATCGAGGGCGGCGAGCAGGGCGGGCGTGATCCGCGCCGGGTCGGCGACCGGCACGCGGGTGTGCAGCCGCAGCCGGCTGATATGCGGGATCGCGCGCAGCCGGGCGAAGATCGCGCCAAGGCGGCGGGGCGAGAGGATGAGCGGATCGCCGCCGGTCAGGATCACCTCGCGCACGGCGTCGTGACCCTCCAGCCAGGCGAACGCCGCCTCAAGCTCGGCTTCGGAGAGCACGCCGCCTTCCGGGCCGACATGCTCGCGGCGGAAGCAGAAGCGGCAATAGACCGGGCAGGCGAGGGTGGGCTTGAGCAGCGCGCGATCGGGGTAGCGGTGGACGATGCCGGGCACCGGGGAGAGCGCGTCGTCGCCGATCGGGTCGGCGCGCTCGTGCGGGGCGGTTTCAAGCTCGGCGGGGTCGGGGATGAACTGAAGGCCGATCGGGTCGGAGGGATCGCCGATCAGGGCGGCGAGCGGGGCGGGGATCGCGGTGGCGTAGCGCGCGGCGACGGCCTCCAGCGCGGCCCGGGCGGCGGGCGGGGCGAGCCCGGCCTCGATCAGCTGGTTTGCGGTGCGGAGCGTGGGAGTGGCCATGCGGCGGTGCTATCCTGCGGCGCATGGCCAGACAAGCATTCGATCCCGACCGCCTCGCCGCCCGGCTGCCCTTCCTGCGGCGGCGCGGGCTGCTCGCGCAGGCGACGCGCGCCTTCTTCGCCGCGCGCGGCTACACGGAAGTGGAGACGCCGTATCTGGTGCCGGCGCCGGGCGAGGAGGTGCATCTCGCCGCCCTTTCGACCACGGTGCACGCGCCGGATGGCGCGGCGGCGCGGCAATGGCTGCATACCAGCCCCGAATTCGCGATGAAGAAGCTGCTCGCCGGCGATGCCGGGCCGATCTTCCAGCTCGCCCGGGTCTGGCGCGACCATGAGGGGTCGGACACGCATGCGCCGGAATTCACCATGCTGGAATGGTATCGCCCCGGCGCCGGATTGTCGTCCCTGATCGAGGAGACGGTGCAATTCCTCCGCGCGGTGCTGCCGCCGGTGGTGACGTGCCGGGGGGTGACGACGGAGCTTGCCAGGATCGAGGTGCTGAGCGTCGCCGAGGCGTTCGACCGGCATTGCGGCGTGGATGTGCTGGCGAGTGTGGGCGATGCTCATCGCCTCGCCGCCGATGCCGGGGTGGCGCGGCGCGACGGCGAGGACTGGGAGGACCTGTTCTTCCGCCTCATGCTCGGGCGGATCGAGCCGCATCTCGGGCGGACGCACCCCACCGTCCTGACCGGCTGGCCGGCGCCGCTGGCAGCCCTCGCGCGGCGGCGGGCGGATGACCCGCGCGTCGCCGAGCGGTTCGAGCTTTACGTGTGCGGGATGGAGCTTGCCAACGCCTTCGCCGAGCTGACCGACCCGGCCGAGCAGCGGGCGCGGTTCGAGGCCGACCGGGCGCGGCGGCACGCGCTTTACGGCCGCGAGGACTGGCCGCTCGATGAAGATTTCATGGCGGCGGTGGGGCGGATGCCGGAGTGCGCGGGGATTGCCCTGGGGTTCGACCGGCTGGCGATGATCGCCGCCGGGGCGCCGCGCATCACCGATGTGTTATGGCTCTGATATAAGCGGGAAACGCACCCACTGTAGATATTGCACATCATCAACGGGCCGAGGCCCGGAAACCAAGGAGCGTAGGATGCGAAGGACGCTTGTTCTGGCCGCGCCGGTCGCGGCATTGATGCTCGCGGGTTGCGCGGTGGGGCCAAGCCTCGCCGAGCGGATGTCGGGCTATGTCGGACGGCCCGAATCGGCGCTGGTGGCAGCACTCGGCGTGCCGGACCGCAGGATCACGGTCGATGGCACGACCTATTTCGCCTATGTCGAGCGGTCATATGGCTACCAGCCGGGGGTCGGCGCGCCCTATCCGGGGTTCTATGGCCCGTATTACGGCCCTATTACGGACCGGTCTTCCCGCCCGAGACGTATGCGCGGCACTGCACCGTCACCTTCGCGCTGAAGGGCGGGATGGTGAAGACCTTCGCCCTGCGCGGCAACGATTGCTGAATGTTTTCCCCGGCGCGGCGCTGCCGGCCGCGCTGGACCGGGGCGGTCCGCGGGGTTAGAGCGTCACTCGATCGGACGGAGCGGGTCCGCGGCCGGAACGACAAGGGGGAAGGTGGCATGCGTGAGGGCGATCTCGACCTGTTGCGGCGGATGTTCGCGGCCGCGGTGGATGCGGCTTCGCCCTCGCGCCGCGTGGCGCCGCATCTGCCGCCGCGCCGAAGGGGCGGACCGTGGTGATCGGCGCCGGCAAGGCGGCGGCGGCGATGGCCGAGGCGGTCGAGGCGCACTGGCCGGCGGCGGCGCCGATGTCCGGCCTCGTGGTGACCCGCTACGGGCACGGGTCCGAAAAACCGCTCCGGCGGATCGAGGTGGTCGAGGCGTCGCATCCGGTGCCGGATGAAGCCGGGCAGGCGGCGGCGGCGCGCATCCTCGGGATGGTGCGGGGGCTTTCCGCCGACGATCTCGTTCTCGTGCTGATGTCCGGCGGCGCCTCGGCGCTGCTCGCGCTGCCGGCGCCGGGGATTTCGCTGGCCGACAAGCAGGCGGTGAACCGCGCCCTGCTGAAGAGCGGCGCCAACATCCAGGCGATGAACTGCGTGCGCAAGCATCTCTCGGCGATCAAGGGCGGGCGGCTGGCCGCGGCGGCGGCGCCGGCGGCGATCGTGACATTGATGATTTCCGACGTGCCGGGCGACGATCCCTCGGTGATCGGCTCGGGGCCGACGGTGCCGGACGCCACCACGCTGGAGGATGCGCGGGAGATTCTGCGCCGCGCCGGGATCGCGGTGCCCGCGCCGGTCGCCGCCTGGCTGGCGCGGCCGGAGGCGGAGACGCCGAAGCCCGGCGATGCGGCCTTCGCCCGCGCCCGCGAGGTGATGATCGCGACGCCCTTCGCCTCGCTGGAGGCGGCGGCGTCGGTCGCGCGGGCGGAAGGGGTGACGCCGCTGATCCTCGGCGATGCGATCGAGGGCGAGGCGCGCGAGGTGGCGGCGGTGATGGCGGGCATGGCGCGGAGCTGTGCCGCGCATGGCGCGCCGCTCGCCCCGCCCTGCGCGCTGATTTCGGGCGGGGAGACGACGGTGACGGTGCGCGGCGGCGGGCGCGGCGGGCGGAACCTCGAATTTCTCGCCGGGCTCGCGGTCGCGCTCGGCGGCGCGCCGGGCATTCACGCCATCGCCGGGGATACCGACGGGATCGACGGCACCGAGGACAATGCGGGTGCGGTGCTGGCGCCGGACACGCTGGCCCGCGCCCGGGCGCTGGGCATCGACCCCGCAGCGCGGCTCGCCGACAATGACGGGTATGGCCTGTTCGCCGCGCTCGGCGATCTCGTGGTGACCGGGCCGACCCGCACCAATGTCAACGATTTCCGGGCGATCCTGATCCGCTGATCCTGTTGTCTCCGGCGCGGGCGAGCGGGGGCTGGGAGATGCCCGCCGCCTTGCCTTCGGGGCCGCAGATCGTCGCGGCGAGGGGGATTGTGGCCGCGCCGCCCGGCCAGGCGATGCGCAGGGCGGCGACCTTCATGCAGGCGTTGCGGGTGTAGACCGGGCCGTCCACCCAGCGCAGCGCGGTCGTCGCCACCGCCCCGGCGGCGAGGCGGACCGGCAGCACGACCGGGCCGGGATGCATCCCGAACGGTGGGCGGCGGGTGATCGGCAGGCGGCGATGCGCGGCATCGAGGAATACCAACGTCGGCAAGCCGGGCAGGGTGCAGGGCGCCGGGCCGCGATTGCGCAGCGCGAGACGCGTGCCGGAATGCGACATGCCAACGAACGCGCCGCCTTCGGAATCGGCGCGTGCCACGATCCGCGTGCCGGCGCAGGCCGTCACCGCCGCTGGCCGGGCGCAGCCCGCCACCAGCAGGGGCAGGGCGAAGCCGGCCGCCGCCGCCCTCACTTCGGCTCGTAGCCGGGCTTCTTGTAGAGCGTGTCGGGCTTCGCGCGGATGTCGGGCTCGAAGACCGTCTCGGTCCAGTGTTCGGGATCGACATCCTCGATGCTGACCGACACGGCCGCCTCGCTGCTGCCGGCCGAGGCCATGATGGCCTGGGTGACGGCCTCGGCGATCTGCTGCTTCTGCGCCGGGCTGCGGCCGGCATAGAGCTTGACGATGACATGGGGCATGGCGCGGGCTCCTGTTCTGGCGTGGGGCGAGACTACACCGGCGCGGGCGGCGCGGGCAGGGGTGGCGGAGCGGCGGAGGGTGCTGGACCGATGGAATGATATAACATATCATTTTATCGAAGGGCGCAGGAGGGCCGGACGGCATGGCGACACGGCGGGGGGTTCTGGCCGGGCTGGTGGCGGCGCCGTGGATCGCGCGCGCCGCCGGGCGGATTCCGGCGGTCGGCGTCGAGAGCCAGTATGCCGACGTGATCGCGGCGGTCGGCGGCGAGCGGGTCGAGGTTGCCGCGATCGAGACCAATCCCAACGCCGATCCGCACGGGTTCGAGGCGAGCCCGGCGGTGGCGCGGCGGCTCGCCACGGCGCGGCTCGTGGTGCTCAACGGGCTTGGCTACGATTCCTGGGCGCGGCGGATCATCGGCGCCACGGCGGGCAGCGCGCCGGGGCGGCATGTGATTTCGGCGCAGGCGGTGCTCGGCCTGTCGGATGCGACGCGCAACCCGCATGTCTGGTACGATCCGGCGGCGATGCCGGCGGTGGCCGCGGCGGTGGCGGCGGCGCTGGCGGCGATCGACCCGGCGGGGGCGGCGACCTATCGGCGCAACCTCGCCGCGTTCGCGGCCGCGCTGGACCCGTGGCGGGCGGCGATCGGCGCGTTCCGGGCGCAGCATGCCGGCATCCGCGCGGCGGTGACCGAGCCGGTGGGCAACGATCTGTTCCAGGCCATGGGCATCGAGATCGCCACGCCCTGGAGCTTGCAGGCGGCGGTGATGAACGGCACCGATCCCGCGCCGCAGGACATCGCCACGCAGGAACGGCTGCTGCGGCGGCGGGAGGTGGCGTTTCTCGGCTACAACCGGCAGGTGATCGACCCGCTGACGCGCGCGATGCTCGACGCCGCGCGGGCGGCGCGTGTGCCGGTGGTGGCGCTATATGAAACCATGCCCGCCGGGTTCCATTTCGGCTCCTGGATGCTGGCCGAGACCGCGGCGGTGACGCGGGCGGTGGCGCATGGCGCCTCCACCGTCGCGCTCGCGAGGGCGGGATGAGCGGCGCGGCCCTCGCGCTGGAGGGGGTGGCGGTCGGCCATGCCGGGCGGGCGGTGCTGTCGGGCGTGGGGTTCAGCCTCGCGCCGGGGAGTTTCGCCGGGCTGATCGGGCCGAACGGCTCGGGCAAGACGACGCTGCTGCGCTCGATTCTCGGCCTCGTCCCGCTGCTGGGCGGGCGGGTCGCGATCGGCGGGCGCGGGCAGGTGGGCTATGTGCCGCAGAGCATCGCGCTCGACCGGTTCATGCCCATCCGCGCGCGCGACGTGATCGCGCTCGGGCTCGATGGGCATCGGCCCGGCATTCCGCTGCCCTCGCGACGCCGCCGCGCCCAGGTCGACGAGATGATCGACGCGGTGGGCGCCGCCGGCTTCGCCGACCGCAGGGTGGGCGATCTGTCGGGCGGGCAGCAGCAGCGGGTGATGATCGCCCACGCGCTGATCCGCCGCCCCGACGTGCTGCTGCTCGACGAGCCGCTGGCCAGCCTCGACCTGCGCAGCGTCGCCGAGGTGGTTGCACTGCTCGCCGGCCTCGCCCGCGAGGCGAAGGTGGCGGTGCTGATGTCGGCGCATGACATGAACCCGCTGCTGCCGGCGATGGACCGCATCGTCTATGTCGCCGAGGGCCGGGCGGTGGCCGGCACGGTGGCGGAGGTGGTGCGCGGCGCGGTGCTGAGCGCGCTGTATGGCGCGCATATCGACGTGCTGCGCGTGCATGGGCGGGTGCTGGTGGTCGCCGCCGGCGGCGCGCCGCACGGCCATGCCCATGATCACGCCCATGATCACGCCCATGATCATTCCCATGACCATGACGAGGATGCGATGCATGTCGTCCGCATTCCGTAGGGGCGGGCGATGAGCGCCGGGTGGTTCGCGCTCGGGCCGGTCGGCGTGGCGCTGGCGGTGAGTTTCGCCGCCGCCGTGGTCGCCGCGGTGGTCGGCGTGTTCACCGTGCTGCGCGGCCAGGCCTTCGCCGGGCACGCGCTGGGCGACATTTCCGGCGCGGGCGGGGCGGCGGCGCTGCTGTTCGGCATCCGTCCGCTCGCCGGTTTCGTGGCGATGGCGCTGGGCGGGGCGGCGGCGATGGCGCTGGCCGGCGGGCGGCGGATCGCCGAGCGGGACCTCGCCAGCGGCGTGGTGCTGGGCGCGGGGCTCGGGCTGGCGGCGCTGTTTTTGTATCTCGACGCGACGATGAGCGGCGCCGGCGGTGCGGCGAGCACGGTGATGTTCGGCTCGATGTTCGCGATTCCGCCGGGCATGGTGCTGCCAGCCGCGCTGTGCGCGGTGGCGGCGCTGGCGGCGATGGCGGCGCTGGCGCGGCCGCTGGCGCTGATCGCGGTCGACCCCGATCTGGCGGCGAGCCGGGGGGTGAGGGTGCGGCTTGTCGGCTTCGCGCATCTCGCGGTGCTGGCGCTGGCGGTGGGGCTGGCGGCGATGAGCGTGGGGGCGGTGCTGGCCACCGCGCTGCTGATCGGCCCGGCCGCCGCCGGGTTGCGGGCGGCCCGCACGCTGCCGGGGGCGGTGGCGCTGGCGGCGGCGATCGGCGTCGGCGCGAGCTGGGGCGGCATCGGCCTTGCGTACGAGAGCTATGGCTGGAGCCTCGGCTGGGGCGGGCGGCATGGCTGGCCGGTGAGTTTTTTCGTGGTGGCGCTGGTGGTCGCCGCCCATGCCGGCGCCGGGCTCGCCGCACGGATGCGGCGCTGAGATGTTTGCCGCCTTCATGCTCGATACCTGGGCGGCGGGGCTCATCGTCGCCATCACCGCGGGGGTGGTGGGCTGGTTCGTGGTGCTGCGCGGCGCCTCCTTCGCCGCCCATGCGCTGCCGCTCGGCACGTTTCCGGGGGCGGCGGCGGCGGTTCTGCTCGGCATCGCGCCCTCCGCCGGGGTGGCGGGGTTCGGGCTCGCCGGCGTGGTCGCGATCTGGGCGCTCGGGCGGCGCGGCCGGCCCGAGGTGGCGACGGCGCTGACCCTGGTGATGCTGCTCGCCACCGGCGCGCTGCTGCTCTCCTGGACCGACCGCTACGCCGCGCAGGTCTACGCGCTGCTGTTCGGCCAGGTGCTCGGCGTTTCGCGCGCGTCGCTCGGCGGGATGGCGCTGGCCGGGGCGGGTGCGGTGGCGCTGGCGCTGGCCGGCTTCCGCCCGCTGCTGCTCGGCGCGATCGCGCCGGATCTTGCAGCGACGCGCGGCGCGCGGCCGGCGGCGTGGGAGTTCGGCTTTCTCGCCGCCATCGCGCTGGCGGCAGCCGTCGCCGTGCCGGTGGTGGGCGCGCTGCTGACCTTCGCGCTGATGGTGGGCCCCGCCTCGTGCGGGCGGGCGGTTTCGGCGCGGCCGGCGGTGGCGCTTGCGGCTTCGGTGGCGATCGCGCTGGCGCTGATGGCCGGCTCGATCGCCTTGTCCTACCTCACCAACTGGCCGGTCGGCTGCTTCGCCGGGCTGGGCGGGGCGGGCTGCTACGCGCTGGGGCGGGCGCTGCTGTGATCAGGGCAGCTCGACGACCTCGACCCGCCGGCCGCGCGCGGCCAGCGCGATGCGCCCGCCCTTGAGGCGCAGCGCGTCGTTGCCGAACAGCTCGGCGCGCCAGCCGTGCAGGCAGGGCAGGTCCGGCGCGTCCTCGCTGGCGAGGCGGTCGATATCGTCGCCGGAGGCGATCAGCCGGGCGGCGACGTGGTGCGCCCCGGCCCGCTCGGCGAGCAGCACCTTGAGCAGGGCCACGAGGCCGGCGGGCGGGCGGGCGGTTTCGGCGGCGCGCGGCGCCTCCGGCAGATCGGCATCGGGGATCGCCTTCGTCGCCGCGATCACCTCGAGCAGCGCTCGGCCGGACTTGCCGCCGGCGAAGCCGCTGGAGATGCCGCGCACCCGGGTCAGCCCCTCGGCATCGGCCGGGGCGAGGGCGGCAAGCTCGGGGATCTGCTCGTCGCGCACGATGCGCTGGCGCGGCACGTTCACCCGCATCGCCTCGCGCTCGCGCCAGGCGGCGATCGCCTTGACCAGCGCCAGCTGCCGGCGGTTGCCGCCGCGCAGCTTGAGCCGGCGCCAGGCATCCGCGGGTTCGGTGCGATAGGTCGCGGGATCGGCCAGCACCGCGGCCTCCTCGGCCACCCAGTCGAGCCTTCCCTCGCGCGTCAGCCGGTCGCGCAGCGCTTCATAGACCGGGCGCAGCCAGGTGACGTCCGCCGCGGCATAGGCGATCTGCGCGCGGGAGAGCGGCCGGGCCGACCAGTCGGAGAAGCGGTGCGCCTTGTCGATCCGGCCGCCGGCGAGCGAGGAGACCAGCGTGTCGTACCCCACCTGGTCGCCGAAGCCGGCGACCATCGCCGCCACCTGGGTGTCGAACAGCGGGGCGGGGACGGCGCCGAATTTCAGCAGGAAAATCTCGATGTCCTGCCGGCAGGCGTGGAACACCTTGATCACGCCCGGATTGGCGAACAGCGCGCCGAGGGGGGCGAGGTCGAGCCCCTCGGCCTCGGCGTCGATCACCGCGACATCGTTCGCCCCGCCGAGCTGGACCACGCAAAGCTCGGGAAAATAGGTCTTTTCCCGCATGAACTCGGTATCGACGGTGACGAAGGGCTCGGACGCCAGCCGCGCGCAGAGGGCGGCGAGGGCCTCGGTGGTCTCGATCAGCACGGGTTCGGGAAAGCTCGGGGTCGGTTTCATGCGCGATCAACTGACACGCAACGTCTTGACAGGAAAGACCCGCGCCGCTCATTTGCCGCTGTTTTCTGTCAGGACTGGCCCCCATGCACGAATATCGCACCCATGATTGCGGCGCCCTGCGCGCCGCCGATGCCGGCATCACCGCGCGCCTTTCGGGCTGGGTGAACGTCAAGCGCGACCATGGCGGGCTGCTGTTCATCGACCTGCGCGACCATTACGGCATCACCCAATGCGTGTTTCCCGCCGGCTCGCCGGTGTTCGCCGCGGCCGAGGCGCTGCGGGTGGAGAGCGTGATCACCGTGACCGGACGGGTGGTGAAGCGCGACGCCGACACGGTGAACCCCCGCCTGCCGACCGGCGAGATCGAGCTGGTGGCCGAGACGGTCGAGGTGCAGTCCACCGCCGACGTGCTGCCGATCCAGGTTGCCGGCGAGGCGCAGTTCCCCGAGGAGCTGCGCCTGCGCTACCGCTTCCTCGACCTGCGCCGGGAGAAGCTGCACCGCAACATCATGCTGCGCGCCAACGTGATCGCCTGGCTGCGCCGCGAGATGACGGCGCGCGGCTTCACCGAGTTCACCACGCCGATCCTGACCGCCTCCAGCCCCGAGGGCGCGCGCGACTTCCTCGTGCCCTCGCGCGTGCATCCCGGCCAGTTCTACGCGCTGCCGCAGGCGCCGCAGCAGTTCAAGCAGCTGCTCATGGTCGCCGGCTTCGACCGCTATTTCCAGATCGCGCCGTGCTTCCGCGACGAGGCGAGCCGCGCCGACCGCGCGCCCGGCGAATTCTACCAGCTCGATTTCGAGATGAGCTTCGTGACGCAGGACGACGTGTTCGCCACCATCGAGCCGGTGCTCGGCGGGCTGTTCCGCGAATTCGGCGGCGGGCGCAGCGTGACGCAGTGGCCGTTCCCGCGCATTGCCTATGACGAGGCGCTGCTGAAATACGGCTCGGACAAGCCGGATCTGCGCAACCCGCTGCTGATCACCGACGTGACCGAGGCGTTCCGCGATTCGGGCTTCGGCCTGTTCGCGAAGATCGTGGCGGGCGGCGGCGTGGTCCGCGCCATTCCGGCGCCGGGCACGGGGGGCAATCCGCGCTCCTTCTTCGACAAGCTCAACGAATGGGCGCGGTCGGAAGGGGCGGGCGGGCTTGGCTACATCATCTTTGCTCCGGACGGGGCCAAGGGGCCGATCGCGAAGAACCTGGAGCCCGAACGCGCCGAGGCGATCCGGGAGGCCACGGGCGCCAGCGTTGGCGACGCCGTCTTCTTCGCCGCCGGCAAGGCGCTCGACGCCGCCAAGTTCGCCGGCACGGTGCGCACGAAGCTCGGCGCCGATCTCGGCCTGATCGACGGGGCAAAATTCGAGTTCTGCTGGATCGTCGATTTCCCGATGTACGAGCGCGACGAGGAGACCGGGCAGATCGTGTTCAGCCACAACCCGTTCTCGATGCCGCAGGGCGGGCTGGAGGCGCTGAACGGGCAGGACCCGCTGACGATCAAGGCGTTCCAGTACGACATCGTGTGCAACGGCGTCGAGCTGTCGTCGGGGGCGATCCGCAACCACCGGCCGGACATCATGCTGCGCGCCTTCGAGATCGCGGGCTATGGCGCCGAGGAGGTCGAGGCGCGGTTCGGCGGCATGCTCAACGCCTTCCGCTACGGCGCGCCGCCGCATGGCGGCTCGGCGCCGGGGGTGGACCGCATGGTGATGCTGCTGGCCGACGAGCCCAATCTGCGCGAGGTCATCGCCTTCCCGCTCAACCAGCAGGGCCAGGACCTGCTGATGGGCGCGCCGGCGCCGGTTCCCGCCGCGCGGCTCAAGGAACTCTCGCTCGCCATTTCGCTCCCGCCCGCGCCGAAGAAGGGCTGAGACGCCCGCCGGCCCAGTGCATCGCCAGCCCAGTGCATCGCCAGCCCTGTGCATCGGCCGCGCCGCCCGCTAAAGCGGGAGGACAGAACGCCGATCACAGGTGAGGAGGAGCCAACATGTCCGACGAATTCCGCGCCCTGGTCATCCGCAAGGACGAGTCCGGCCAGAGCTGCCGCGCCGAGACCCTGAGCGATGCCGAGCTGATGGAGGGCAGCGTCACCGTCGCGGTCAGCCATTCCACGGTGAACTACAAGGACGGGCTGGCCGTCACCGGCCGCGCGCCGATCGCCCGGCGGTTTCCGCTGATTCCGGGGATCGATTTCGCCGGCACCGTCACCGCCAGCGCCGATCCGCGCTTCCAGCCGGGGGATGAAGTGCTGCTCAACGGCTTCGGCGTCGGCGAGACGCATCATGGCGGCTATGCCCGGCGCGCCCGCGTTCCCGGCGACTGGCTGATCCATATCCCCGCCCCGCTCGACGCCGCCGAGACCATGGCCATCGGCACCGCCGGCTACACCGCGATGCTCGCCGTCATGGCGCTGGAGGCGCAGGGGATCAGCCGGGACAGCGGGGATATTCTCATCACCGGGGCTGCGGGCGGCGTGGGGTCGATCGCGATTTCGCTGCTCGCCCATGCCGGCTATCGCGTGCTCGCCTCCTCGCGCCGGGCCGAGGCGGAGGCGGAGTATCTGAAATCCCTGGGGGCGGCGGAGATCATCGACGCGGCGACGCTGTCGGCGCCCGGGCGGCCCTTCGGCAAGGAGCGCTGGGCGGGCGCGATCGATTCCGTCGGCAGCCACACGCTGGCGAACGTGCTGGCGCAGACGCGCTATGGCGGGGTGGTCGCGGCGTGCGGCCTGGCCCAGGGCAGCGACCTGCCGGCGACCGTGCTGCCGTTCATCCTGCGCGGCATCACCCTCGCCGGCATCGATTCGGTGATGGCGCCGCGGGCGAAGCGCGAGGCGGCCTGGGCGCGGCTGGCCGCCGAACTCGACCGCGCGACGCTGGCCCGGCTGACCACGAGGATCGGCTTCGAGGGGATTGAAGCGGCGGCGGCCGACATCGTCGCCGGCAAGGTGCGCGGGCGCATCGTCGTCGAGATCTGAGGCGCGGCCTAGGCCCGCTTCGGGTGCGTCCGCGGGCCTAGGTTCTGTACCTATTGCCATGACTACGGAGCGTCTGATTCAAGTCTGTTTGGAGGACTTGGAACATGGCGGAACTTTTCTGGCTGAACGACACGCAATGGGCTGCGATCGAACCATTGCTGCCGAAGCTTGGCGGCAAGCCTCGGGTTGATGACCGCCGGGTGCTGAGCGGCATCCTGCATCGCTTTCGCGAGGGCTTGCGATGGCGAGCGCTTCCTGAGGCCTATGGGCCACGAACCACGGTGTTCAACCGGTTCAACCGCTGGAGCCAGCGTGGCCTCTGGCAGGAGATCTTTGCGGCCCTGGTCGCCTGCGCGTATCCGCCGCGCATCGCCATGGTGGACAGCACCTCGGTTCGGGCACATCGCGCGGCCGCGGGCGGTAAAGGGGGCGCAAAGCCAGGCTATCGGCCGGTCGAGGGGTGGACGGACGACCAAGATCCACGCCGTCGCGGATGAGCAGGGGCGCATCGCCGCACTCCTCCTGACGCCGGGACAGGCCTCCGACATCAGCGGCGCCAGGGCGCTTCTGCCCACAATACCGCCACCAGAAGAGCTGATCGCCGACAAAGCCTACGACGCCGATGACCTGCGCGCCTTCCTCACCCGCCAAGGCACCAGGCCCGTGATCTCGCCCATGCCCAACCGCCGCGCCATTCCGCCCTTCGACCCCGTCGCCTACAGAAAGCGCAATCTCATCGAACGCGCCTTCTGCAGGCTCAAGGACTGGCGCGCCATCGCCACACGCTACGACAAAACCGCACGAAATTTCCTCGCAGGTATCTGCCTCGTCCTCGCCGTCACATCTTGGATCAGTTGAGTCCAGAACCTAGAGCATTTTCCGATCCATCAGGATCGGATGCCGTGCTCTATCTTGTTGATAAATAGAGCATCTTTATCCGATCAGATGGAATCATCTGATCGGATGATGCTGTAGAGCACGTTCCGATCCATCAGGATCGGATGTCGTGCTCTATCTTGTTGATAAATAGAGCATCTTTATCCGATCAGATGGAATCATCTGATCGGATGATGCTCTAGCCGCAGGCTGAGCAGTGCCGCGGCGAGCAGGATCGCGACCAGCAGCCAGAGGATGTGCAGCGGCGGCACGACCGACGAAATCAGGCCGAGTCCCAGCAGCCCGACCGCCGCCAGCCCGTTCGACAGGCCGAGCGCGATGCCCGAGCCGAGCGAGCGGTTCTCGGGGAAGATGTCCTGCCCCACCAGGATGCCGACCGGCAGGGTGGCGAAGAGGGCGATGCCGAGCAGGCCGAGGGCGATCCATTGCGCAGCACCGCCGGTGAGCAGGAAGGCCGCGAGCAGCGCCGCGCCGGCGAGGCTGGAGCCGGCGAGGATCGGGCGGCGGCCAATCCGATCGGCCAGATGCCCGCCGCCGACATTGCCGATGATGCCGACCACGAGCATCACCGTGATCAGCGCCGCCCCCGCGGTCAGGCTGTGGCCGCGCAGGTGCCAGAGCACCGGCAGGAAGGTTGTGGTGCCGAAGATCGCCAGTGCGCGCAGCGACTGGAAGGCGACCAGCGCGCTCATCGGCCCGAGATGGCGCCGCCAGGCGATCGGCTGGGCCGCGACATGGCGCGACGGCTGCACCGGCAGCACGTTCCAGAGCAGCAGGATGCTCGCCACCGCCGGAATCGCCAGCAGCGAGAGCGCCTTCAGCCCAAAGGTGACGACGACGAAACTCGCGATCAGCGGCCATAGCCCGCGCCCGACCTCGCCGCCCACCAGGAACAGCGACATGCCGAGCCCGACGCGCGGCCCGCTAAGCTGCCGCGCCCCGGCGAGCGCCTGCGGGTGGAACATCGCGTTGCTGATCCCGATCAGCACCAGCGCCGGGAGCAGCAGCGCGAGACTGCCGGAGCGGCCGATCAGCGCCGCCGCCAGCGCAGTGCCGAGCACGCCGGCGGCGATGAAGCGCCGGCCGCCGAAACGGTCCGCCAGCAGGCCGGTGCCGACCTGCAACGCCTGGCCGATCAGCAGCGCCGCCATCACCGTGCCGGCGAGGGAGACGGGTTCGCCCATCGCCACCAGCACCGCCGGCAGCACGCCGGGGAGGTAGTTGGCCGAGCCGTCGTTCAGGAAATGCAGCCAGCTCAGCGCCGCCAGCCGGCCGTAGCGCACACTGCCGCCGACCGTTCGCAATCCCTGATCCATCACCACCGCCATTGTGTTTCTCTGCCGGCCGCCCGGGGGCGCCGGGTTTCACGAAAAGGGATGTTTGCATGACCAAACCGGCGGGGATTTGCAACCCGCGCGGCCGCGGGCGCGCGGCGGGCGCCTATCCGCCGGCTTCGCGCTCCATCGTCTCGCGCATGATGAATTTCTGGATCTTGCCGGTCACCGTCATTGGAAACTCCTCGACGATGCGCACGATGCGGGGGATCTTGTAATGCGCGATCCGCCCCTCGCAGAAGCCGATCACCTCATCGGGCGTCAGGGTTTCGCCGGGGTTGGGCTTCACCCAGGCGCAGGGCACCTCGCCCCATTTCGCGTCCGCGATGCCGAAGACCGAGACGCTGGCGACCTTCGGGTGGGTGAACAGGAATTCCTCCACCTCGCGCGGGTAGATGTTTTCGCCGCCGCGGATCACCACGTCCTTGCTGCGGCCGACGATGGTGCAATAGCCGTCCTCGTCGATCACGCCGAGATCGCCGGTGTGCATCCAGCCGGCGTCGTCGATCGCCTCGGCGGTTTTCGCCTTGTTGCCCCAGTAGCCGAGCATCACCGAATAGCCGCGCGTGCACAGCTCGCCCCGCTCGCCGCGCTGCACGATCCGCCCCTCGGCGTCGATCACCTTGACTTCGAGATGGGGGTGGATGCGCCCCACCGTCGCCACCCGGCGTTCCGGCGTGTCGTCGGTCGCGGACTGGAAACTGACCGGCGAGGTCTCGGTCATGCCGTAGCAGATGGTGATTTCCGGCATGTGCATCCGGTTCATCACCCGGCGCATCACCTCGATCGGGCAGGAGGTTCCGGCCATGATTCCGCCGCGCAGCGAGGAGAGGTCGAACCCCGCGAAACCGGGATGTTCGAGCATGGCGATGAACATGGTCGGCACGCCGTAGAGATGGGCGCAGCGTTCCTCGGCAACGGCGCTCAGCGTCGCCAGCGCGTCGAACCCGGCGGCGGGATAGACCATCGTGGCGCCATGGGTGATCGCGGCGAGATTGCCCATCACCATGCCGAAGCAATGATAGAGCGGCACCGGGATACAGATTTTCTCGCCGTCGCGCAGGCCGATTCCCTTGCCCACGAAATAGCCGTTGTTGAGGATGTTGTGGTGCGAGAGGGTGGCGCCCTTGGGCGCGCCGGTGGTCCCCGAGGTGAACTGGATGTTGATCGGGTCGTCGAATTGCAGGTCGGCGCGCAGGGCTTCCAGCGCCGCGCGGCTCGCAGGTGTCGCGGCGGCGGCGATGGCGGCGAAGGGCGTCATGCCAGCGGGCAGATGAGCCGCGCCGCCGATGACGAAGCGGCGTTCGAGATGCGGCAGGCGGTCCGCCGGAATGCTGTCCAGCATCGCGACATAGTCGCTCGACTTGAAGGCGCGGGCGAGGACGAGGGCGCGGCACTGGACGTCGTTCAGCACGTATTCCAGCTCGGCGGTGCGATAGGCCGGGTTGATGGTGACGAGAATGATCCCCGCCCGCGCCGAGGCGAATTGCAGGATCGCCCATTCGGCGTTGTTGGGCGACCAGATGCCGATGCGGTCGCCGCGGCGCAGGCCCAGCGCGAGCAGGCCGGCGGCGACGTCGTCCGCCGCGCGGTCGAACGCGGCATAGGTGAAGCGCTCGCCGCTTTCGCGCACCACCAGCGCCTCGCGGTCGGGTGGCGGCGGGCGGCCTCCGCCAGGGCGGCGCCGATGGTGATTCCGAGGCGCGGCGTGTCGCCCGGTCCCTGGACGTAGCTGGTGCTCGTCATGATTCGTTGTCTCCCTGCGGCCGAGCGTAATGCAGCCGCCGGACGGCGCAAGGGGGCGGGTGGCCGCGCGGCTGGAGCCGCTCTATAACGGGGCGATGGTTTTTCCCCCGCCGGACCGCGCCTGATGCACGCCCGCCCCAGCGCCACGATCGAACGCCGGCTGGACGAGGCCGCCGCCGCCTGTGCCGCCGCCGGCCGGCAGCTCACGCGGCAGCGCCGCGCCGTGCTCGGCCTGATCCTCGCCGCCGAGGGGCCGCTGACCGCCTACGAACTGCTCGACCGGCTGCGGCAGAGCCATCGCGGCGCCACGCCGGCGACGATCTATCGCGCGCTCGAATTCCTCATCGCTGCGGATCTCGTGCACAAGGTGGAGAGCCTGAGCGCCTATGTCTCCTGCGCCGACCCGGCGGGCGAGGCGCAGGGCCATACCCATGCGGCGCAGTTCTTCATCTGCCGCCAGTGCGGCGCGGTGGCCGAGCTGGAGGACGAGGCGGTGGCCGCCGCGCTGGAAGCCGCCGCGGCGCGGATCGGCTTCGCCCCGGGGGGCGCGATCGTCGAGGTCGGCGGGCTCTGCGCCGCCTGCGCCGCCGGCTAGTGTCCCGAATCTGAAATCCGATGGATTTCAGATGCAGGGCAGAGCACTCTATGACCCGCGCGGGGGCGTGCCGGCGCGGGCGATGGGGGCGACGAATTGCGGCTCGGTGTCCCAGGGGAACAGAATCCAGGTGTCCTGCGAGACCTCGGTGATGAAGGTATCGACCAGCGCCTTGCCGGCCGGCTTGGCGTAGACGGTGGCGAAATGGGCGCGGGGGAGCAGCTGGCGCACCTCGCGCGCGGTGGTGCCGGTATCGACCAGATCGTCGATGATGAGGAAGCCCGCGCCGTCGCCGGCGGCGGTGGGCGGCTTGGTGATGGTCGGCTTGCCGATCCGCTCCTCGTCATAGGTGACGATGCTGACGGTCTCGATCAGGCGGCATTCCAGCTCGCGGGCGACGATGGCGGCCGGGATGAGGCCGCCGCGGGTGATCGCGACGATGCCATCGAAGGGCGCCAGCGCGTTGAGCCGCCAGGCCAGCGCCTTGGAGTCGCGGTGAAGCTGGTCCCACGAGACGGTGTAGTAATGCGCGGCCATCAGAACAGGCGTCCTCCGTCGGGCACGGTGAAATCGGGGCGGATCAGCACGACCTCGCCGTTTTCGTCCGGCAGGCCGAGGGTGAGCACCTCGGACATGAAGGGGCCGATCTGGCGGGGCGGGAAATTGACCACGGCGCAGACCTGCCGGCCGATCAGCCGGTCCGGCGCGTAATGCACGGTGATCTGCGCCGAGGAGCGCTTCACGCCGAGCGCGTCGCCGAAATCGATCCACAGGCGGATGGCGGGCTTGCGGGCCTCGGGGAAGGGTTTCGCATCGACGATGGTGCCGACGCGGATGTCGATCCGGGCGAAATCGTCGTAGGTGATGGTCTGGGACGTGTTCTCGGCCATGAGGCTGCATTGGCCAGCGCGGGCGCATTGTCAATCCGGCGGCGGAATGCGATTGGATCGGCAAACCGTTACAGGAGTGTCCAGAGAATGCGCGATTTCGACTTTCCGGGCCGCAGCGCCGTCTATGCCGGGCGGGCGATGGCCGCGACCTCGATGCCGGCGGCGACCCTCGCCGCGCTCGACGCGCTGCGGGCGGGCGGCAACGCGCTCGATGCGGCGGTGACCGCGGCGGCGGTGCTCGGCGTGATCGAGCCGCACTCGACCGGCATCGGCGGCGATTGTTTCTGCCTCTACAAGAAGGCCGGCAGCCCCGAGGTGATCGCGATGAACGGCTCGGGCCGGGCGCCGGCGGGGGCGACGATCGACTATTTCGAGCGGCAGGGGATCGCCCAGCTCGACAATATCTCGCCGCACGCCGTGACCGTGCCGGGCGCGGTTTCCGCCTGGGAGACGCTGCTCGCGGCGCATGGCAGGCGCGGGCTCGACGCAGCCCTGGCGCCGGCGATCCGCTATGCCGAGGAGGGGCATCCGGTGCATCCGCGCGTCGCGTTCGACTGGAAGCTGGTCGAGGGCAAGCTGCGCCGCAGCGGCGCCGCCGCCCTGCTGCCGGGCGGGGCCGCGCCGGAAGCGGGGACGATGTTCCGCCAGCCCGAGCTTGCGCGCACGCTGAGGGCGATCGCGAAGGACGGGGCGAAGGGGTTCTACGAGGGGCCGGTCGCCGCCGGCATCGTCGCGGAGCTGCGGGCGCGCGGCGGCGTGCATACCGAGGCGGATTTCGCCGCCGGGCGGACCGCGGCGAAATTCGTCACCCCGATCCAGCGGGATTTCGACGGGCTGACGATCTGGGAATGCCCGCCGAACGGCTCGGGCCTGCTGGCGCTGATGCTGCTCGGCATTCTCGAAGGGTTCGGCCCGGCGCCGGACGGGCCGATGGGGCCGATCCGGCTGCACCGGCATATCGAGGCGGCGCGCCTCGTCTATCGCGATCGCGACGCGCTGCTCGCCGACCCGGACCAGGCGGAGGTGCCGGTCGCGCATCTGCTCAGCGACGACTATCTCGGCGGGCTGCGGGCGCTGATCCGCGACGACCGGGCGATGGTGGACCTGCCGCGCGCCGGCGAGACGGCGCTGCCGCTGCACCGCGACACCGTCTATCTCTGCGTGGTGGACGAGGACGGCAACGCCTGCTCGTTCATCAACTCGACCTATGAGAGCTTCGGCTCGGGGATTCTCGCCGGCGATACCGGCGTGGTGCTGCACAATCGCGGCATGGGCTTCCGCATCCAGCGCGGCCATCCGAACTGCATCGCGCCGGGCAAGCGGCCGATGCACACGATCATCCCCGGCATGGCGACGCAGGGCGGCGAGGCGGTGATGCCGTTCGGCGTGATGGGCGGGCACTACCAGCCGATGGGCCAGTCCTGGCTGGTGACCAACATGCGCCAGTACGGGCTCGACGTGCAGGAGGCGCTCGACCTGCCGCGGGTGTTTCCCTTCGCCGGACAGGTGGAGCTGGAGCGCTCGGTGCCGGCGGCGAGCCTCGAAGGGCTGGTCGCGCGCGGGCACAAGGTGGTGCGCGAGGACCGGCCGGACGCGCGGCCGCATGGCGGCGGCCAGGCGATCTGGATCGATCGCGGGCGCGGCGTGCTGATCGGCGGCTCCGACCCGCGCAAGGACGGCTGCGCGCTCGGCTATTGATCCCGCGCCGCGCCGCGCCGTGCCGCCCGTCCCGCGCGCGCGGGCGGGCGGGGCGGCGAAATTCGGGGGGTGAAAATTTCCGGTTCAAATCCGGGCGAAAAAGGCGAATACTGTCTCCCGTCGGGAGAGCAAGGCCATGGAAGACCCCGCCCACGCAGCGGCCCCGCACGGGCCGCGCGCCGTCGCCCTGGTAGGTCCGCAGGGCAGTGGCAAGAGCGCGCTGTTCGCAGCGCTGATCGACGCGGCCGGCGGCGGCGCCGCCGCGCGGCGCGGCGGGCGAGGGCGAAGTTCCACGCATGACATGCAGGTCGGCCACTGCGATTTCCTGGGCGAGCGCTGGGCGCTGCTGGATTGTCCCGGATCGGTGGAGTTCGTCCACGAGGCGGCGGCGGCGCTGGCGGTGGCGGATATCGCGGTGGTGGTGGCCGAGCCTGACCCTGCGCGGGCGATCGCGCTCAGGCCGGTGTTCCGCATGCTGGAGGACGCCGGCGTGCCGTTCCTCGTTTTCGTCAACAAGGTGGACACGCTGAGCGCGCCGGCCGAGGCGCTGGTGGCGGCGATGCAGGCGGAGACCGCGGTGCAGCTGGTGCCGCGGCAGATGCCGCTCCGCGAGGGCGAGCGGGTCATCGGCTATGTCGACCTGCTCTCGGAGCGGGCGTTCCGCTACCGGCCGGATGCGGCCTCGGAGCGGATCGGGCTGCCGGCGGGTGTGGCCGCCACCGAGCAGGCGGCGCATGACGCGCTCATCGACAGCCTGGCGGACCGGGACGACGAGCTGCTCGAACAGGTGATCGAGGGGGCGACACCCACGCCCGCCGAGCTTTACGGCCATTTCCGCAAGGACACGGAGGCGCGCAGCCTGGCCGGGGTGATGTTCGGCGCGGCCGAGCATGCGCATGGGGTGCTGCGGCTGTGGAAGGCGCTGCGGCACGACGCGCCGGAGGTGGGCGCGACGGCGGCGCGGCATGGGGTGGCGCCCGACGGGCCGGCGCTGGCGCAGGTGTTCCGCACGAGCTGGCGCGGGGCGGCGGGCAAGCTTTCATTCGCCAGGGTCTGGCGCGGGGCGCTGCGCGACGGGACGAGCCATGGCGGCGTGCGGATCGGCGGGATGATGCGCTTCGCCGAGGGCGAGTTGCAGCGCGTGGCCGAGGCGGAGGCGGGCGATGTGGTGGCACTCGGCCGGCTCGACGGGGTGGGCACCGGCGGCACGCTGGGCGAGGCGGCGCCGGCGATGGCCTTTCCCGCGCCGCCGCCGCCGCTGCACGAGGTCGCGATCGCCGCGGCGGAGCGGCGCGACGACGTGAAGCTCGCCAGCGGGCTGGACAAGCTGCTGGAGGAGGACCCGGCGCTGCGCCTCGCGCGCGACGCCGACAGCGGCGAGACGCGGTTGGCCGGGCTGGGCGAGATTCATCTCGGCGGCGCGGTGGAGCGGCTGGAGCTGCTTTCCGGCGTCGCGGTGCGGACGGCGCGGCCGCGCGTGGCCTTTCGCGAGACGATCCGCCGCCCGGTGCGCGAGCATGCGCGGCTGAAGCGGCAGACCGGCGGGCATGGCCAGTTCGCCGATGTGACGCTGGAGATCGCGCCGCGCGGGCGGGGCGAGGGATTCGCCTTTGCCGACCGCATCACGGGCGGCGCGGTGCCGAAACAGTATATCGCGGCGGTGGCCGACGCCGCCGAGGAGGCGACGCGGCGCGGGCCGTTCGGCCACCAGGTGGTGGATGTCGCGGTGACGCTGGTCGATGGCGGGTTTCACGCGGTGGACAGTTCGGACATGGCGTTCCGCGCGGCGACGCGGGCGGGCATGGCGGAGGGGCTGGCGAAGGCCGAGCCGGTGCTGCTGGAGCCGATCCACCGCATCACGATCAGCGCGCCGAACGCCTTCACCGCCGGAGTGCAGCGGCTGCTGAGCGGACGGCGCGGGCAGATTCTGGGCTATGCCGAGCGCGCCGGCTGGCCGGGCTGGGACGATACCGAGGCGCTGCTGCCGGCGGCGGAGCTGCACGGGCTCGCGGTCGAGCTGCGGTCGCAGACCGCGGGGCTTGGCAGCTTCGTCCACAGTTTCGCGCATCTGTCGGAAGCGCCGCCGCGGCTGGCCGAGAAGGTGGCGCAGGCGGCGGGCAGCTGATTTTACAGGCAAGGAGACGAGATGGACACGCAGGTTTCCGGCACGCTGGCCGCGCCGTTGCTGATCGGGCGGGATTCGCGGGGCGTGGTCACGCTCACGCTCAACCGGCCGGCGAGTTTCAACGCGCTGTCGGACGAATTGCTCGCCGCCCTCGATGCGGCGATCGGCGCGATCGCGGCGGATGCGGATGCGCGGGTGGTGGTGCTGGCGGCGGCGGGGCGGGCGTTCTGCGCCGGGCACGATTTGCGGGAGATGATCGCGCGCGAGGACGAGGCGGCGCATCGCGACCTCTTCGCCCGCTGCACCCGGGTGATGCTCGGCTTGCAGCACCTGAAGGTGCCGGTGATCGCGCGGGTGCAGGGGTGGCGACGGCGGCGGGCTGCCAGCTGGTGGCGAGCTGCGACCTCGCGGTGGCGGCGGCGAGCGCGCGCTTCGCGGTTTCGGGCATCAATCTCGGCCTGTTCTGCTCGACGCCGAGTGTGGCCCTCGCCCGCGCGGTGCCGCGCAAGGCGGCGCTGGAGATGCTGTTCACCGGCGCGATGATCGATGCCGAGGAGGCGGCGCGGCGCTTCCTGATCAACGAGGTCGCGCCGGATGACGGGCTGGATGACGCGGTGGCGCGGCTCGTGGAGCAGATTCTCGCCAAGCCGCGCGCCGCCCTTGCCATCGGCAAGGCGCAGTTCTACCGCCAGATCGAGCTGGGCATTGCCGAAGCGTATGACGTGGCGGGCGAGGCGATGGCCTGCAACATGCAGGACGCGGCGGCGCGGGAGGGGATTTCACGCTTTCTCGACCGTAGGAAATAATTCCAAACGGCGAGACATCATTCAGTAGGAAACAATTCAGTAGGATGAAATTCCCATCCGGCCCCGGAGGAAAAACCGGGGCCGGAGCAGAACGTCAGTACATGTGCTGGCCGCCGTTGATCGACAGGGTCGAGCCGGTGATGAAATCGGCCTCGTCGGCGGTGAGGAAAACGACGCCGCGGGCGATGTCCTCGGCGTGGCCGAGGCGGCCGACGGGGATTTTCGCGATGATCTTTTCAAGCACTTCCGGCGGCACGGCGCGCACCATGTCGGTATCGACATAGCCGGGGGCGATGGCGTTGACGGTGATGCCGAAGCGGGCACCTTCCTGCGCCAGCGCCTTGGTGAAGCCGTGGATGCCGGATTTCGCGGCGGCGTAGTTCACCTGGCCGTACTGGCCGGCCTGGCCATTGATCGAGCCGATGTTGACGATGCGGCCGAACTTGCGCTCCTTCATCCCATCGAAGGTCGCCTTGCAGAGATTGAAGCAGGAGCCGAGATTGGTGTCGATCACCGCGTCCCACATGTCGCGGGTCATGCGCGCGAGGGTGGCGTCGCGGGTGATGCCGGCATTGTTGACGAGGATCTCGATCGGGCCGAGGCGGCTGGTGAGGCGGGCGATCGCCTCGATGGTCTGCTCGAAATCGCCGACGTCGAATTTCACCGTCTCGATGCCGTGGACGGCGGTGAAATTCTCCGCCGCCGCCTGGTTGCCGGCATAGGTGGCGACGACGGTGCGGCCAGCGGCCTTCAGCGCGACGCTGATGGCCGCGCCGATGCCGCGCGTGCCGCCGGTGACGAGTGCGATTCGAGACATCCTGTTCTCCTCCCGTTTGATCTGGCGTCCGCCGATCAGTTTCGTCGGACAATCTGGACTGGATTGGCGAGTCTGTCCATGATCGAAATCAATCAGTTAGCGATGTTTCATGTCCGGAAGGCGGCGAGGCCGCGGCGCTGGCGGCCGGCCTGATCGAAATTGTCGGGCGCGAGCCATGCGGTGAGCGCCGCCCGCCGGTCGGGCCATTCGGAATCGAGGAGGGAGAACCAGGCGGTGTCGCGGTTGCGGCCCTGGGTGACGGCGTTCTGGCGGAAGACGCCCTCGAAGGTGAAGCCGAGGCGCAGGGCGGCGGCGCGGGAGGGCAGGTTCAGGCTGTTGCACTGCCATTCCACCCGCCGGTAGCCAAGGTCGTCGAAGGCGTGGCGGAGCATCAGGAACAGCGCCTCGGTGCCGGCGCGGTGGCGCCTGAGACGCGGGGTGAAGTTGATCGAGCCGAGTTCGAGCGCGCCGTTCGCCGCGGCGATGTTCATGAAGGCGGCGTGGCCGGCGGGTTCGCCGCTATCCGCCTCGATGATGGCGTAGGCCACGCGGCCGGGGGCGCTGGCCACGGACTCGACATAGGCGTGGAACGCGGGTTCGTCGGCCGGGCGGGCGGTACGCCACCAGGTCCAGTCCCGGTCGTCCGGCGCGGCGCGGAATCCGGCGATGAGGCCGGCGCCGTGGCGTGCGGGGTCGAGACGTTCCAGCCGGCAATAGCGCCCCGCGAAGCCGGCGGCGTCGGGGAGCGGGCGAGGCGTCCAGCCGGGGACGGGCGCGCCGACGATCTGGCCATAGGCGTTGGTTTCGGTCATGCGGTGCGGATCTCGGGTTCGTGGCGGACCGGGAAGTTCATCGACCGGGCGATGAAGCATTTTGCTCCGGCATCGCGGTGCAGGGCGGCGGCGCGGGCGGCGTCGTTGCCTGGCGCGATGGTGACGACGGGCCGCAGGATGGCCTCGATGAACTGGCCAGCGCCGGAGGCTTCCTCCTCCATCACCGCCTCGGCGCGATCCTCGTAGGCCAGCACGGCGATCCCGGCCTCGGCGCAGAGATGCAGATACCAGAGCTGGTGGCAGGAGGAGAGCGAGGCGAGCAGCAGCAGTTCGGGGTTCCAGCGCGCGGGATCGCCGCGGAAGGCGGGATCGGATGTCAGCGCGAGGTCCGGCCGGCCGTCGGCTTCCACCTCGTGGTCGCGGCCATAGGCGGCGTAGGCGCTGGTGCCGGCGCCGCGGTTGCCGGTCCAGCGCAGGGTGGTGGCGTAGCGGTGCAGCCGGCTCAAGCCTGTGTCCCTATTCGCTGTAGGCGCAGGATTCGCCTTCGGAATCGCGGAAGACGGCGACGCGGGCGAGGCCCGGGCAGGCAGGGGCGAGATGCGCCCAGATGAAGCAAGCGAGGTTTTCCAGCGTCGCCGGGCCGAGCCCCTCCACCTCGTCGAGGAAGCGGTGGTCGAGCGCCTCGCGCAGGGCGGCGAGGTGCTGGCCGAGCCTGCCGAAATCCATCAGCATGCCGCTCGCATCCGGCGTGCCGCGCAGCGTGACGGTGGCGCGGTAGGAATGGCCGTGGATGCGGCGGCTCGCCTCGGCGGCGATCTGGCGTTGCAGCGTGTGGGCCGCCTCGAAGCGGAATTCCTTGGTGATTTCGTGCATGGTCAGGGGATGCCGAGATATTTGTGGGTCTGCATCGACAGGCGCCATTGCGGATGGGCGAGGCAGTATTCGATGGCGGCGCGCGTGTTGGCCGCGCGGTCCGGCCCGTCCATCGGCTGGAGCAGGAAATGCGCGAAGTCGAGCCCGGCGAAGCGCTCGGGCGCGGCCTCCGGCTGCGGATAGACCAGCTTCAGCTCCGAACCCTGACGCACCACCAGCTCGGCCCCTTCCTTCGGGCTGACGCAGAGCCAGTCGATGCCCGGCGGCGGTTCGATCGTGCCGTTGGTCTCGACCGCGATCTCGAAGCCCGCTTCATGCACCGCTTCGATCAGCGGCGCATCGAGCTGGAGCAGGGGTTCGCCGCCGGTGAAGACGACGAGGGCATCGCGCGTGGTGGCGGCGGACCAGGTGGCGGCGATGGCGCGGGCGAGGCCGGCGGCATCGGCGAAGCGGCCGCCGCCCGGACCGTCGGTGCCGATGAAATCGGTGTCGCAGAAGCGGCAGGTCGCCGTTGCGCGGTCTTCTTCCCGGCCGGACCACAGGTTGCAGCCGGCGAAGCGGCAGAACACCGCGGCGCGGCCGGCGTTGCGCCCCTCGCCCTGCAGGGTGGGAAAGATTTCCTTTACACTATAGGCCATGATGGCGTGACCTACCGCAAAACGGCGCCGCTGGCGACGGGGGCGGCTTCATTGCCGCCATCCCGCGGCGGCGCGGCTTGATCGGACGGCGCAGTCCCGGCACGATCATGTGCATGAGCGAAACGAACCCGCCGAAACATCATCTGCTGATCGCCGGCACCGGGCGGAGCGGCACGTCCTTTCTCGTGCGTTGGCTGGCGGAGCTGGGGATGGAGACGCATTTCTCCCGCTTCGGCGAACACGCCGCGTGGAACGAGGAGGCCAATGCCGGGGCCGAGAACCTGCCGCTGCCGGCGCTGGACGCGGACATGCCCTATGTCGTCAAATCGCCGTGGGTGACGGAATTCATCGACCAGGTGCTGGCCGATCCGGGGATCGTGCTCGATGGCGTGATCGTGCCGATGCGCAACCTTGCCGACGCCGCCGCGAGCCGGACGATCAACGAGCTGCGGCAGGTGGCGGCCGAGCCCGACTGGCCGCTGGCGATGGAAAAGCCCTGGGCGCATCGGGGGGTGACGCCGGGCGGGGTGGTGTATTCGCTGCATCCGCTCGACCAGGCGCGGGTGCTGGCGCTCGGCTTTCATCATCTGCTGGAGCGGCTGGTGGCGGCGGAGGTGAAGGTGGTGATGGTGTCGTTCCCGCGGCTGATCGAGGATGCGGCCTATCTCTACCGGACGCTGGCGCCGCTGCTGCCGCCGGAGCTGGACGAGGCGGCGGCGGCGGCGGCGCATGCGCGCATCGCCGATCCGGCGAAGGTGCGGGTGGGCGCGGGCGGGCATGACGCGACGCTGGAACGGCTCGACCGGGTGGCGCTGAACCGCGAGATCGGCCGGTTGCGGCGCGAGATGGCGGCGCTGGAGGACCGGGCGGCGGCGGACGAGACGGCGGCGGCGGCGCGGCGCCATGCCGAGACGATCGAGCGCAGCCGGATGTGGCGCGCGCTCGGGCCGCTGCGGCGGGCGCTGCACGGGCTGCGCGGCGGCGGGCGATGACAGCGCTTTCTTTTTCGTGAGAACTGCCCCATATTGTAAAGAGAATGTTACACAACGCGTCCGCCGCACGGAACGGCGGGGGCAGAACAGGGGTTTCGCGCAGATGCGGGGCAGGCTTGTGCCGGACGATCGGGAGGCCTGCGTCCTTCATCCCGGATCCATTTACGGAACATTGATCTTTTCGGCGCCAGAGTGGCGTGACGAGAAAGGCGGTTTGCGCCCATGATGTATGATATCTACCAGACCCAGGACGATTTCCTGGCCCCGTTCAGGATGGCGGCGCGCACCATGCTGCCGCTGTTCGAGCTGATGGAGCCGCCCTTCGGCGTTCCCACCCTGCCGGTGGCCGCCCGCGCGGCGCTGGAGATTTTCGGCAATAGCGGCATTTCCCACAAGCGGCCGGAATTCGGCATCGGCCGCGTGCGCTCGGGCGGGCGGGATGTCGCCGTCAGCGAGACGGTGGTGACCGGCACGCCGTTCGGCGACCTGCTGCATTTCCGCAAGGACATGGCCGAACCCGGCCCGCGCGTGCTGGTCGCCGCCCCGCTCTCGGGCCATTTCGCGACATTGCTGCGCAACACCGTCGAGGTGATGCTCCAGGACCACGACGTGTACATCACCGACTGGAAGAACGCACGCGACGTGCCGGTGAGCGCCGGGCGCTTCGGCTTCGATGACTATGTGGCGCATATCATGGATTTCCTGCGCGAGCTGGGGCCGGGCGCGCATGTGGTCGCGGTGTGCCAGCCGGCGGTGGCGGTGTTCGCCGCGACCGCGCTGATGGCCGAGGCCGGCGATCCGGCGGCGCCGCGCAGCATGACGCTGATGGGCGGGCCGATCGACACCAGGCGCAACCCCTCGAAGGTCAACGACCTCGCCAAGACGCGCGACATCGCCTGGTTCCGCAAGAACCTGATCACCACCGTGCCGGGCCGCTTCGCCGGGGCGGGCCGCGCCGTCTATCCCGGGTTCGTGCAGCTCGCCTCGTTCGTGTCGATGAATCTCGACCGGCATATCGGCGCGCATCTGCGCCAGTTCCGCGCCATCGTCACCGAGGATGACGCGAGCGAGGCGGCGCACCGCAAGTTCTACGACGAATACCAGTCGGTGATGGATCTGACGGCGGAATTCTATCTCGAAACCGTCGAGCGCGTGTTCCAGCGGCACGACCTGCCGCGCGGCCAGCTGAGCTGGCGCGGCCAGATGGTGCGGCCGGCGGCGATCGGCCAGACATCGGTCTTCACCGTCGAGGGCGAGCGGGACGATATCTGCCCGCCCGGCCAGTCGGTCGCGGCGCTCGATCTGTGCACCGGGCTGAAACCGGCGCAGAAGCGCAACCATCTTCAGCTCGGCGTCGGCCATTACGGCGTGTTCTCCGGCTCGCGCTGGGCGAACGAGATCTATCCGCGGCTGCGCGAGGTGATCGCCGCCGCCGGCTGACCGGCGGCGGGCGCAAGGCGGGCGGCTGGCGGAAACACATGCGCCGCCATCAGCCGCCGCACCGCGCGCAGCGTGTGATGGCGCGACAGGCCGGTGGCGATCACCGCATCGGCGCGGCGGCGTTTTTCGGTATCCGGCATCTGCAGGGCGATGATCCGCTCGATCTCGGCGCGGGGCAGGCCGCGGCGCAGCACCCGCGCGATTTGCACCGCGCGCGGGGCGGAGACGGTGAGCGCGAGATCGACCCGCGCCTCGCCGCCGGTTTCGAACAGCAGCGGAATGTCGAGCAGCACGGCGCGGGCGCCGCGCCTTCGGGCGGCGGCGAGGAATTTTGTCTCCGCCGCCCGCACCATGCGGTGCATGATCGCTTCCAGACGGCGCCGCGCGACGGGATCGGCGAGAACTTGTGCGCGCAGGGCGGCGCGGTCGAGCACGCCGGCGCGCACCACGCCGGGGAACGACGCGGCGAGTATGGGAATCGCCGCCCCGCCCGGCGCCTGCAGCGCGCGCACCGTGGCATCGGCATCGAACACCGGCACGTGGCGGCGGCGGAAGATCCCGGCGACGGTGGATTTTCCCATGCCGATCCCGCCGGTGAGGCCGATGATCTTCATCCCATGAGGTCGGCCGCGACGGCGCGGTAGAGCGCATCGTCCACCGCCGGGGTGACGCCGAACCACGCGGCGAAGCCCGGCACCGCCTGGTGCAGCAGCATCCCCAGCCCCTCGACCGCGACGAGGCCGCGCGCCCGGGCCTCGGCCAGCAGCCCGGTTTCCAGCGGGACATAGACGATGTCCGCCACCGCCATACCGGGGGCGGCGCGGGCGAGATCGAGATCGAGCGACTGATGCCCGGCCATGCCGAGCGAGGTGGTGTTGACCACCAGCGCGTGATCCGCCAGCGCGTCCGCCCGCGCCTCCCACGGGATGTGGGCGAGGCCGAAATCCCGCGCCAGCGCCGCCGCGCGCGCGGGCGAGCGGTTGCAGAGGGTGACCTGAGCGCCGGCATCCTGCAACGCGGTGGCGATGGCCCGCGCGGCCCCTCCGGCGCCGAGCACCAGCGCGGGGCCGGCTGCGGGATCGACGCCATGGGCGCGCAGATTGGCGAGAAAGCCCGATCCGTCGGTGTTCGCGCCCTCGATCCCCGTCGGCGTGAAGACGAGCGTGTTCACCGCGCCGGCGCGCCGCGCGCTGTCGGCCACGCGGTCGCACACGGCGAAGGCGGCCTCCTTGTGCGGGATCGTCACGTTGGCGCCGGCGAAGCCCATTTTCGCCAGCGCTGCGACGCAGGCGGCGAAATCGTCCGGGGCGATGGCGAGCGGGAGATAGGCGCCGTCGATCCCGTGGCGTTCCAGCCAGGTGCCGTGCAGGCGGGGCGAGCGGGAATGGGCGACCGGATAGCCGATCACCCCGGCGAGGCGTGCGTGGCCGGAAAGGATCATGACCTGTTTCGATCATGAAGCGGCGCCGGCGGCAAGGGGCGGTTTCGCGCCGGCGGTTCCGCGCCATATCCACGACAGAGCGGAGGGATGTCATGGACGGAACGGGACGGGATGACGTGGCGGTGGTGTTCGGCGCGGGCGGCGGCATCGGCGGCGCGCTGGTGGCAGCACTTGCGGGCGATCCGCGCTTCGCCGCGGTGGTCGGGCTCGGGCGGGGCAGCGCGCCGCGCTTCGACCTGCTCGATGAGGCCAGCATTGCCGACGCGGTGCGGGCGGTGGCGGCGCGGGGCGCCATTCGCCTCGCGATCGATGCGACCGGCTTCCTGCACGATGCGGCACAGATGCCGGAGAAGAGCCTGCGCGAGCTGGATGCGGGCCGCCTCGCCCGCAGTTTCGCGCTGAACGCGATCGGCCCGGCGCTGCTGATGAAGCATCTGCTGCCGGCCTTGCCGCGCGAGGGGCGGGCGGTGTTCGCCACGCTGTCGGCGCGGGTCGGCAGTATCGGCGATAACCGGCTCGGCGGGTGGTATGGCTATCGCGCGTCGAAGGCGGCGCTGAACCAGTTCGTGCGGACGGCCGCGGTGGAGCTGGCGCGGCGGTCGCAGGCGGCGATCTGCGTCGCGCTGCATCCGGGCACGGTGGCGACGGGGCTTTCGTCCCCTTTCGCCGCCACCGGGCTCGACGTGCAGGCGCCGGAGGTGGCGGCGGCGCGGCTGCTCGCGGTGATCGACCGGCTTACCCCAGCCGAGAGCGGCGGGTTTTTCGACCATCGCGGCGAGGCGGTGCCGTGGTAGATGACGGCACCGGCATTTCAGGCGGTGCCGTGGTAGATCAGGCCGTATAGGCCGCGCGGCGGGTGGCCAGCGCGTCGTCCAGCAGGTCGAGCCGGTCCTGGCCCCAGAACAGCTCGCCGTTCAGGATGTAGGAGGGCGCGCCGAACACGCCGGCGGCCTCGGCCATCTCGCGGTTGCGCTGATAGGCGGCTTCGATCTCGGGCGCGGCGGCGCGGGCCTGGAGGTCGGGCGCGATGCCGGATGCGGCGGCGAGATCGGCGATGGTCGCGGGATCGGCGAGGTTGCGCTCCTCGGCCCAGACCGCGGCGAAGACGCGGCGGAGGAACGGGTCGGGGTCGCCGCCGGCGTCCACGATGGCGATCGCCAGACGATCCGCCAGCGCCGGGTCCACCGGGAAGAATCGCGGATGCAAATTGAGCGCGAGGCCGCGGCGGGCGCGCCAGCGTTGCAGCTCGACCAGACGGTAGTGCTGGCGGACCGGGTGGCGTTTGGCCAGCGGCTGGCCGCCGGTTTCGGCGAAGATCGCGCCGAGCGGCACCGGGCGGTACTCGACCGCGGCGCCGTGGCGGCGGGCGATGTCGAGAAAGGCGGCGTGGCCGAGATAGGTCCAGGGCGAGTGGCTGGTGAAGACATAGGTGATGGTGGCGGCCATGGGCGATTTCCTCCGCGCTGCTTGCGTGCTGCGCCCATGTTGATAGGGAAGGAGCGTGCCGGCGCCAAGGGCGGCCCGGCGGCGACCACCGCACTCCGGAGAGACCGAACCGCATGAGTTCCATCCTGACCCTTTCCTGCCGCAACCGGCCCGGCATTGTCGGCGCCGTCGGCCATTTCCTGCACGCGCACGGGCAGGACATCCGCGAGGCGCAGCAATTCGACGACCGGGCGAGCGGGCGCTTCTTCATGCGTGTGGTTTTCGCGCCGGTGGGCGACGCGCCTTCCTCCGGGCTGGAGGCGGAATTCGCCGCGGTGGGACGCGAATTCGGGATGGAGTGGGAAATCATTCCCAGCGGGCACCGGATGCGGACGATGATCCTGGTTTCGCGCTTCGATCACTGCCTGGTCGACCTGGTCTATCGCCAGCGGATCGGCGAGCTGCCGATGGACATTGTCGGCGTGATCGCCAACCATCCGCGCGAGAGCTACGCCCATCTCGATCTCGACGGGATTCCCTTCCACCATCTGCCGATCGCGCCGGACACCAAGATGGAGCAGGAGGCCGAGGTGTGGCGGCTGATGCGCGAGAGCGGCACCGAACTCGCCATCCTCGCGCGCTACATGCAGGTGCTGTCGGACGGGCTGGTGGCGAAGCTGGCCGGGCGCTGCATCAACATCCACCATTCCTTCCTGCCCGGCTTCAAGGGGGCGAAGCCCTATCATCAGGCCTATGCGCGCGGGGTGAAGCTGATCGGCGCGACGGCGCATTACGTCACCACCGCGCTCGACGAGGGGCCGATCATCGAGCAGGATGTCGAGCGCATCTCGCATGGCGACACGCCGGAGGCGCTGGTGCGCAAGGGGCGCGACATCGAGCGCCGGGTGCTGGCGCGCGCCGTGCTCGGGCATCTGGAGCGGCGGGTGTTCATCAGCGGCAGCAAGACGGTGGTGTTCGCCGGCTAGAGCACGTTCCGATCCTTTCGGATCGGATGTCGTGCTTCATCTTGTTGATGCTCTGGAGCCAAAAAGGGGGCGGCGATGTCGCGCGCGGTGCTGTTCGATACGGAAACGACGGGGCTGGAGCCGCTGGGCGGCGACCGGGTGATCGAGGTCGCGGCGATCGAGCTGTGGAACGACCTGCCGACGGGCAGGGTGTTTCACACGCTGATCGACCCCGAGCGCGACATTCCCGCCGAGGCGAGCCGGGTGCATGGCATGACCGGCGCGGATGTCGCCGGCAAGCCGAAATTCGCCGAGATCGCCGCCGAGTTGCTGGAGTTCTTCGCTGGAGATCCGCTGGTCGCGCATAACGCGCCGTTCGATTTCGGCTTTCTCGACGCCGAGTTCGCCCGCATCGGCCAGGCGGCGCTGGACCGGGCGCGGATGATCGACACGCTGGCGCTGGCCAAGCAGCGGTTTCCGGGCATGCCCAACTCGCTCGACGCGCTGTGCCGGCGCTTCGGCATCGACCTGTCCGCCCGCACCACGCATAACGCGCTGCTCGACTGCAAGCTGCTCGCGGAGGTTTACGTCGAGCTGACCGGCGGGCGGCAACGCGGGCTCGACCTCGCCGCCGAGAGCGCGATCCGGCTCGTGGAATATCGCAGCGAGGGGCCGCGCACGCCGCGCCCGATCGCGGTGAGTGCTGAGGAGATGGCGGCGCACGAGGCGTTCATCGACAAGCTGAAGGAGCCGGTCTGGCGGCTGGAGCGGTAGCCGATCCTTTCGGATCGGATGATGCTCTGAATCAGGCGGCGCCGATCGTCCCCGCGCGGCTCACGCCGCGACCGACCAGAGCGCGAAGGCGTAGTTCAGCGCGGTCTGTTTCAGCGCGTCGAACCGGCCGGCGGCGCCGGCATGGCCGGCCTCCATGTCGATTTTCAGCAGTGCCGGCGCGGGGCCGGTGGCAAGCGCGCGCAGCCGGGCGACGAATTTCGCCGGCTCCCAGTAGGTCACCCGCGGGTCGGACAGGCCGCCGGTGCACAGGATCGGCGGATAGGCGCGCGCCGCCAGATTGTCGTAGGGCGAGTAGGCGGCGATGGTGTCGTAGGCGGCGGGGTCGGTGATCGGGTTGCCCCATTCCGGCCATTCCGGCGGGGTGAGGGGCAGGGTATCGTCGGAGATGGTGTTCAGCACGTCGACGAAGGGCACCTCGGCGATCACCCCGGCCCAGAGATCCGGCCGCAGGGTGAAGGCGGCGCCGACCAGCAGCCCGCCGGCCGAGCCGCCCTGGGCGACGATGTTGCCGGCGCGCGCATAGCCGCCGCCGATCAGCGCCTCGGCGGCGGCGATGAAATCGGTGAAGCTGTTCATCTTGTGCGCGGCGCGGCCGCCGAGGAACCAGTTCCACCCCTTCTCGGTGCCGCCGCGGACATGGGCGATGGCGAAGATCCAGCCGCGATCGACCAGCGAGAGGATCGAGGTGCGGAACCACGGCTCCATCGGGATGCCATAGGCGCCGTAGCCATAGAGCAGCAGCGGAGCCGCGCCGTCCAGTGCCTGGAAGCGGCGCATCAGCACCGTCACCGGGACCGACGCGCCATCGGCCGCCATGGCGTCGATGCGCCGTGTTTCGTAGCGCGCGGGGTCGTGGCCGGAGGGGATGTCCTGGGTCTTGCGCAGGATCGCCGTGCGGGTGGCCAGATCGTAGTCGAAGGTCTGGCGCGGGGTGGTGGGCGAGGAATAGACGTAGCGGATCGTCCCGCTGTCGTATTCGAGGCCGGGCTCGGCGCGCAGCACATAGGCCGGCTCGTCCTGCGCGATCTCCCATGCGGCGCCGCCATCGCGCGGGGCGACGATGATGCGGGTGTTCGCCTCGATGCGTTCGAGCCGGACGATGTGGTGTTTCAGCGCGAAGGCGCCGACGAGGTAGCGGCCCGGCCGGTGCGGCACGAGGTCGCGCCAGTAGGCGCGGCCCGGGGCATCGAGCGGCGCCTCGACCAGCTTGAAATCCACCGCGCCGTCGGCATTGGTGCGGATGACCAGACGGTCGCCGGCGTCCTCGACATCGTAGCGCAGGCCCGGCTCGCGCGGGGCGATGAGCGCGGGCGGCGCGGTCGGGTCGTTGCCGGGGATGCGCCAGACCTCGCTGGAGTCCTGGTTGCCGGCGGAGACGAAAATGGAGCCGCCGGACAGGCTGGTCTCGACGCCGAGGAAGAAGCCGGGATCGGGCTCGGCATAGACCAGCGTGTCGCTGCCATCGGCGAGGGCGCGGCGGAACACCTTGGTCGGCCGGCCGTGATCGTCGCGGAACACCCAGAAGATGAAGCGCGCGCAGGGCGAGAAGGTGAAATCGCCGCTGCAGGATTCGATCGGCGGGGTCGTCTCGGCGCCGGTTTCGATCTCGCGGACATGGATGCAATAGACTTCCGACCCTTGCGTGTCTTCCGCCCAGGCGAGCAGGCGGTGATCGGCGCTATGCGCGACTGCCGGGGCGGAGAAGAAGGCGTGGCCCTTCGCGCGCGCCGGCAGGTCGAGCAGGATTTGTTCGGCACCGCCGGCACGCGGCGTGCGGGCAATGACCGGGTGCTCGGCGCCGGGATCGTAGCGGCGGTAATAGGCGTACGCGCCGTGCGGCGCGGGGACGGTGGAGTCGTCGTCGCGGATCCGGCCCTTCATTTCGGCGAGCAGCGTCGCCTGCAGGTCCCTGGTGCCGGCGAGCACGGCGTCGGTATAGGCGTTCTCGGCGAGGAGATGGGCGCGGATCTCGGGATCGAGGGCGGCGGGGTCGCGCAGCACCGCCTGCCAGTTGGCATCGCGCAGCCAGGCGTAGTCATCGGTCCGCACCCGGCCGAGCTGCTCGATGCGGACCGGCTTGCGCGTGGCGGCTGGCGGGGTGGGGTGGGGCGCGTTCTGCTCGTTCATGGGGGCGCTATGCTCTGGTTATCAACAAGATGGAGCACGACATCCGATCCTGATGGATCGGAACATGCTCTAGAAAAGCCCGTGGATCGCGCCATCGGGGTCGAGCCCGATCGCCTCGGCGGCGGGGATGCGCGGCAGGCCGGGCATGGTCATGATGTCGCCGGCGAGCGCGACCACGAAGCCGGCGCCGGCCGAGAGGCGGGCGTCGCGCACCGGCAGGGTGAAGCCGGTGGGCGCGCCGCGACGGTCGGGGTCGGCGGTGAAGCTGTATTGCGTCTTGGCGACGCAGACCGGCAGGTGGCCGTATCCCTGCGCCTCGAACCGGGCCAGGCGCTTGGCCGCCAGCGGCGACAGTTCGATGTCGTCGGCGCCGTAGATGCGCTGGGCGATGGTGCGCAGCTTGTGCGGCAGCTTCATGTCGTCCGGGTAGAGCGGCGCGAAGCGGGCGGATTTCGCCGCGATTGCCTCCATCACCGCCTGGGCGAGATCGGCCGCGCCGGCGCTGCCATCGGCCCAATGGGTGCAGAAGCAGACCCGCGCGCCGCCATCCTCGTCGAGGGCGGTGCGCAGGGCCTCGCGCTCGGCCTCGGTATCGGTGACGAAGCCGTTGATCGCGACGATCACCGGCAGGCCGAAGGCGCGCATGGCGGCGACGTGGCGGCGCAGATTGGCCGCACCGCGGGCGACCGCGCCGGGATTCTCGGCGCCGAGATCGGCCTTGGCCACGCCGGCATGCATTTTCAGCGCCCGGATCGTCGCGACGACGACGGCGCAGGAGGGGGCGAGCCCGGCCTGCCGGCACTTGATGTCGAGGAATTTCTCGCCGCCGAGATCGGCGCCGAACCCGGCCTCGGTCACCACGATGTCCGCCAGCTTGAGCGCGGTGCGGGTGGCGATGACCGAGTTGCAGCCATGGGCGATGTTGGCGAAGGGCCCGCCATGGACCAGCGCGGGCGTGCCTTCCAGCGTTTGTACCAGGTTGGGTTGCAGCGCGTCGCGCAGCAGGGCGGCCATCGCGCCCACCGCCTTGAGATCGGCCGGGGTGACGGCCGAGCCGTCCCGCCGCTCGGCGACGACGATGCGGGCGAGGCGGCGTTGCAGGTCGTCGAGATCGCGGGCGAGGCAGAAGATCGCCATCACCTCGGAGGCGACGGTGATGTCGAATTTCTGCTCGCGGGCGGCGCCGTTCGCGCCGTCGCCGAGGCCGAGAACGGTCTGGCGCAGCGCGCGGTCGTTCATGTCGATGGCGCGGCGGAAGGCGATCCGGCGGGGGTCGATGCCCAGCTCGTTGCCCCAGTAGACATGGTTGTCGAGCAGGGCGGCGAGCAGGTTGTTGGCGCTGGTGATGGCGTGGAAATCGCCGGTGAAATGCAGGTTGATCTCCTCCATCGGCCCGATCTGGGCGCGGCCGCCGCCGGTCGCCCCGCCCTTCTGGCCGAAGCATGGGCCGAGCGAGGGTTCGCGCAGCGCGATCATCGTGCGCGCGCCCGCGGCGCGCAGCGCATCGCCGAGGCCGATCGAGGTCGTCGTCTTGCCCTCGCCCGCCGGTGTCGGGCTGATGCCGGCGACGAGGACCAGCGCGCCGTCCGGCCGGTCTTCGAGCGAGCGGATGAAGCCGGCATCCACCTTGCCCTTGTGGCGGCCATAGGGGATGAGCGCCTCCGCCGGAATGCCGGCGGCGGCGGCGATGTCGCCGATCGGGCGCAGGCTTGCAGCGCGCGCGATGTCCAGATCCGAGGCCATGAACCCTCCCGTTTTGTAATCTTCAGTTATGTCCGCGCGGCGGGGGGCAGGCAAGGCTCCCGCCGCGCGCCGCGGCAAGGCTTTCACCCCGCGGCACGCGGCAAGGCTTGCGAGCAGGGGGCAGGCGCCGGTAAATAGCGGCCATGACATTGCCGTTCTCCCTGCCGGCCTGGATGCCGTCCTGGCTCGGGCTCGTGCTGCTGCTGGTCGGCCTGCTCTATGCGCTGGCGATGCTGGCCATGCCGTTCTCGGTGTTCGGCGTGAAATCGCGGCTGGAGGCGATCGAGGAGCAGCTTGAGCAGGTGCAGGAGGAGCTGCGCATCCTGACCATGCGCCTGCCCGAGCCGCTGCGCGGCGTCACGGTGGACGAGGGGCTCTACGATCCGCTGCCGCGCGCCGCCGCCGGCCAGGAGCGCGTGGCGCGCCGCCCGACCGCCGCCGCGCCGCCGCCCGAGACGGTGCGGCCGGCGCCGCGCGCGCCGATCGGGCGTGAGATTCCGCCGCCGCCGCGCGCCGCCGCGCCGCGCGGCACCCCGCCACGGCGGATCGAACCGCGGCTCGACTAGGCCGCGAGCCGGCTGCTAGCCTCCGCCCATGAGCCAGTTTCAGGGCGGCGACGCGCCGACATTCGCGACTTTTCCCACCTTTCTCGGAACCGGGCGCCGCGCGCCTGACGCGGCCCATGTGGTGGCGGGGATTCCGCTCGATCTCGGCGTGACCAACCGGGCCGGCGCGCGGTCCGGCCCGGCGGCCATCCGTGTCGCCTCGCGCATGCTGGCGGGGAACCATCATCCGCACTACCGCGTCATGGTCGATGAGATGGACCTTGCCGATGCCGGGGATTTCGCCATCGCCCTCGGCGACCTGAAGGAAAGCCTCGCGCTGATCGAGGCGCAGGCGGCGGGGATCGGCCATCTGATCGCGCTCGGCGGCGAGCACGGCATCACCCTGCCGCTGCTGCGCGCGCTGGCGACGGCGCGCGGCGGACCCGTCGGGCTCGTGCATTTCGACGCCCATGCCGATACCTGGGCGGAGAATTTCGGCCAGGCCTACAGCCACGGCTCGGTGTTCTACCACGCGCTGAGGGAGGGGCTGGTCGATCCGCGGCGGATGATCCAGATCGGCATCCGCTCGCCCCTGCTCAACGAGGCGCAGGACTGGACGCTGGCGCAGGGGGTGACGGTCCTTTCGGCGCAGGACGTGCACGAGCAGGGGGTGGAGCGCGTCGCCGAACGCATCCGCGCGGTGGCGGGGACGGGGGCGACCTATCTCAGCTTCGATATCGACTGCCTCGATCCCGCTTTCGCGCCGGGCACCGGCACGCCGGAAATCGGCGGGCTGGCGTCGTGGCAGGCGCAGGCGCTGCTGCGCCGGCTCGGCGGGATCGATTTCGTCGGCATGGATCTCGTCGAGGTCGCGCCGGCCCATGACGTCAGCGAGATCACCGCGCTCGCCGGGGCGACGATGGTGTGGGAGTATCTCGCGCTGCTCGCCTCCCAGGGGCGCTGAGGCGAAAGGCCCGGCATCGGGCGATGCCGGGCCTGGAAGGTCGGGCGTTCAGACGCGCGGGACTACCAGTTGTTGTCGGGGTCGAAATCGCCGCCGCCGGCATCGCCGCCGTCCCAGCCGGGATTGCCGAGCAGGCCGTCGTCACGATCCGGCGGCATGCCGCCCGGATCGCCGCCATTGGGGTCGATCATCGGCGCGCCGCCATGGCCGCCGGCCAGACCGTCGATGATGCGTTCGCCGGCGGCGAAGCCGGCGCCGGCGGCAAGGCCGGTCATCAGCGAGCTGCCGAGTCCGCCGCCGCCGAAGCCGCCGCCCATGCCGCCACCGGGTGCGCCATAGGGCGGGGCACCGTTCGGCGGCATGCCGCCGGGTCCATAGCCGGGCGCGCCGGGCCACGGGGCCTGCATCGCGCGGCGGCGGCTGTTGCCGAGCCAGCGGACCAGCAGGAACAGCACCACCAGCCCGCCGATCACCAGCACCGCCGGATGGATATGCGCGCCGCCGCGCACGGCGGCGGGCGCGGCCGGGGCGGCGGCGAGATGCGCCTTCAGCGCGGCGACGCGGCCGGGATCGGCGAAGGGCAGGCCGGGCGCGTAGGTTTCGGCGCGGGCGAGCGAGGCGCGCGCGGCGGCGATGCGGCCGGTCGCGTCCTCCGCCTCGGCCTTCAGATACCAGGCGACGCCGCTTTGCGGGTGGGCGCGCAGCGCGCCGCGCAGGTCGGCCAGCGCCGTGTCGGCATGGCCGCCGGCGATCAGCGCCTGGATTTGCTGCGGCGTGGGCGATGCGGCATGCGCCGGGGCGAGGGACAGGCCAGTGCCCGCGAACAGGAGCGCGGCGAGCAGGATGGTGCGAACGATCTTCAACCCCTTCATAGGGACCTCCGCGGGCCGGTGGTGATGGAGGAGATGCGCCAGCCCGTATGGCCGATATAGGCAAAGGCGGCGGCGAATCACAGATCCGTGCGCCGGCTCTCGACAGCGCCGCGGCGGGCGGCGAGACTGGCGCCGACCCGCAGAGGAGAGCCGACCCCGATGACCGACCACGCGCCAGCCCCGCCCACGCTCGACACGCTCGCCCGCGACCTCGCGGCGGGGCGCACCACCGCTGCCGCCCTGGTCGAGGACTGCCTCGCCGCGATCGCCGATCCGGCGGGGGACGGGGCGCTGGCGTTCATTTCGGTCGATGCGGCGGGGGCGCGGGCGGCGGCTTCGGCGTTCGACGCGATGCGCGGCACCGGCATGGCGCCCTCGCCCTGGGCCGGCATCCCGATCGCGGTGAAGGACCTGTTCGACGTCGAAGGCCAGGAGACCCGCGCCGGCTCGAAGGTGCTGGCCGGAAGCGGGCCGGCGGCGCGGGATGCGCCGGCCATCGCCCGGCTGCGGCGGATGGGGTTCGTGCCGATCGGCCGCACCAACATGACCGAGTTCGCCTATTCCGGCATCGGCACCAACCCGCATCACGGCACGCCGTCGGCGCGCTGGCGGCGCGAGGGGAAGCGGATTCCGGGCGGCTCGTCCTCGGGCTCGGCGGTCGCGGTGGCGGCGGGGATGGCGCATGCCGGCATCGGCACCGATACTGGCGGGTCGTGCCGGATTCCGGCCGTGTTCAACGATCTCGTCGGGTTCAAGCCGACGGCGCGGCGGATTCCGCGCGAGGGGGTGGTGCCGCTGTCCTCCTCGCTCGATTCGGTGGGGCCGCTGGCGCGCTCGGTGGGCTGCTGCGCGCTGCTCGATTCGATCATGGCGGGCGCGCCGGAGGCCCCGCCGGCGCCGGCGTCGTTGGCCGGGCTGCGGCTCGCTGTGCCGGGCGATGTCGCGCTCGATGCGCTGGACGATGTGGTCGCCGCCGGGTTCGACGCGGCGCTGCGCCGGCTTTCGGCGGCCGGGGCGCGGATCGAGACCATCGCGATGCCGGAATTCGCCGAGGTCGCGACGCTGAATGCGCGCGGCGGGCTGACGGCGGCCGAAAGCCATGCCTGGCACCGCGCGCTGCTGGAGCGCGGGGCGGATGCGTATGACCCGAGGGTGCTGGCGCGGCTGCGCCGGGGGGCGGAGCTTTCGGCGGCGGATTACATCGACCTGCTTTCCGGCCGCGCCGATCTGGTGGCGCGGGCGCGGGCGCGGCTCGCCCCGCATGACGCGCTGCTGATGCCGACCGTCGCCATCCTGCCGCCGACGATCGCGGAGATGGACGACGATGCGGCCTTCACCGCCGCCAATCTGCGGGTGTTGCGCAACCCGACGCTGATCAACATGATCGATGGCTGCGCGATCTCGCTGCCGCTCAACGCGCCGGGTGAGGCGCCGGTGGGGCTGATGGTCTGCGGCGCGGCGGAGACCGACCGGCGGATTTTCGCCATCGCCGCCGCGATCGAGGCGCTCGGCCTGAACCAGCAATAAGACGGGAACCATGGGGGAGATGACGAGGATGACCGACGCGATCCGTGTGGATGACGTGCTGCCCGAGGATGCCGGGCGGGCGACCCTTGCCGGCCGCGCCTTTCTGCCCGGCGCGGGGCCGGTGGTGGTGGCGGTGCGCGGCGCCGAGCTGGTCGACATCACCAGCCGCGCGGTGCCGACCGCCTCGGCGCTGTTCGCGCTCGACGATCCCGCCGGGCACGCAAGCGCCGCGGCGGGGCGGACGATCGGGCGGGTGGATGAAATTCTCGCCAACAGCGACGAGGCGCGGCGCGATCCGTCACGCCCCTGGTTGCTCGCGCCGGTTGATTTGCAGGCGGTCAAGGCGGCGGGGGTGACGTTCGTGGTCAGCCTGCTGGAGCGGGTGATCGAGGAACAGGCGCGCGGCGCGCCGGAGAAGGCGCGGGAGATCCGCGCCGATCTCGACCGGCTGATCGGCGCCGACCTGCGCGCGCTGCGCCCTGGCTCGGCGCAGGCGATGGCGGTGAAGGCGGCGCTGATCGAGCGCGGCCTGTGGTCGCAATATCTGGAGGTCGGCATCGGGCCGGACGCCGAGATCTTTACCAAGGGCCAGCCGATGAGCGCGGTGGGGTTCGGCGCGCATGTCGGCGTCCATCCGCGTTCCACGTGGAACAATCCGGAGCCGGAGGTCGTCGTCGCGGTGTCGCCAGCGGGGCGGATCGTGGGGGCGGCGCTCGGCAACGACGTCAATCTGCGCGATTTCGAGGGCCGCTCGGCGCTGCTGCTCGGCAAGGCGAAGGACAACAACGCGAGCTGTGGCCTCGGCCCGTTCGTGCGGCTGTTCGATGACGGGTTCACGATCGAGGATGTCCGCCGCGCCCGGCTCGACCTGACGGTGGAGGGGGCGGACGGGTTCCGGCTCGAGGGGATGAGCTCGATGACCGAGATCAGCCGCGACCCGGTCGAGCTGGTCGAGGCCGCCGCCGGGCCGCATCACCAGTATCCGGACGGGTTCGTGCTGATGCTGGGGACGATGTTCGCGCCGATCCAGGACCGCGACCGGCCGGGCGAGGGCTTCACCCACAAGGATGGCGATCTCGTCACCATCGCCTCTTCCCGGCTGGGGCGGCTGCGCAACCGGGTGCGGCCGTGCCCGGACTGCGCCCCCTGGAGCTTCGGCGCGCTTGAGCTGATGCGCAGCCTCGCCGCCCGCGGGCTGCTCTGATCGGCGCCAGGCGGCCGGTTCAGCGCGGCCGGTTCAGCGGCCGAAGCGGCGGTCGCGGCGCTGGAAGGCGCGGATCGCCCGCAGGTAGTCGATCCGGCGGAAGGCGGGCCAGGTGGCGTCGCAGAAATGCAGCTCGCTGTGAACGCTCTGCCAGAGCATGAAGCCGGAGAGGCGGATCTCGCCGCTGGTGCGGATGATGAGGTCGGGGTCGGGCATGCCGGCGAGGTAGAGATGGCGGCGGATCGCCTCCGGGCTCACGGCGGCGGCGGCCTCGGCGCAGCCCATCCCGGCGGCGGCGCATTCGGCGAGCAGGGCGCGCACCGCGTCGGCGATTTCCTCCCGCCCGCCATAGCCGATGGCGAGGGTGACCGTCATGCCGTCATTGCCGCTGGTCGCATCCTCGGCGGCGTCGATCGCTTCGAGCAGGGCGGGGGCAGGATGTCGCGCCGGCCGATCGCGGCGAGGCGGACGCCGCGGCGGCTGATGTGCGGATCGGCGACGAGGGCGCGCATCTTGGCCTCGACGGCGCCGAGAATGCCGCCCACCTCGGCCTCCGGCCGGCCGAGATTGGCCGGGGAGAACACCCAGAGCGTGATCATCGGAATGCCCAGCTCGGCGCTCCAGGCGAGGATTTCGTCGAGCTTGGCCGCACCCCGGCGATAGATCTCGCCGGGATCGTTCAGCCCGGCGCGGCGGGCGTGGCGGCGGTTGCCATCGAGGATGATGCCGACATGGCGCGGCAGCGCGCCGGCGGCGACCTCGCGGGTGAGCCGCGCCTCGTACAGCCGGTAGACAAGGCCCCAGCCGAGCCGCCGCATCGCCCCGGTCAGCCTGGCGCGGCGGCGGGCGGATGGCCCCGGCGCTCCGGCCCGATCGTCTGACATGCGGGGTTTGTGGGCCGGGCGGGGGCGGAATGCAAGCGCTCGGGACGGCACCGCAACGAAACGCCCGGCCCGGCGGTTGACATTTCCGGCGGGAGCGGGAAGCTGCCGCGACCTTCACGCACAGGATCGACCATGACCGGGATGCAGACCAGGCCGCGCCACCAGGGCGTCTTTCCCGTGGTGCCGACGATTTTCGACGCGGCCGGCCGGCTCGATCTCGAAGGCCAGTGCCGCGCGGTGGATTTCATGATCGACGCCGGCGCGGACGGGTTGTGCCTGCTCGCCAATTTCTCCGAGCAGTTCGTCCTCGCCGACGAGGAGCGCGAGATCCTGATGCGGCGGATGCTCGAACATGTCGCCGGACGGGTGCCGGTGATCGTGACGACGAGCCATTTCAGCACCGATCTCTGCATCGAGCGCAGCCGCCGCGCCGAGGCGATGGGGGCGGCGATGGTGATGGTGATGCCGCCCTATCATGGCGCGACCATCCGCGTCGGCGCCGCCGGGTTGTGGGAATTCTTCCAGCGCCTGTCGGATGCGATCCGGATTCCGGTGATGATCCAGGACGCGCCGGTGGCCGGCACGCCGCTGCCGGCCGAGCTGCTCGCCGAGATGGCGCGCGAGATCGCGCAGATCGCCTATTTCAAGATCGAGACGCCGCAGGCGGCGGCGAAGCTGCGCCGGCTGATCGAGCTGGGCGGCGCCGCGATCGAGGGGCCGTGGGACGGTGAGGAGGCGATCACCCTGCTCGCCGATCTCGACGCGGGGGCCACCGGGGCGATGACCGGGGGCGGCTATCCCGACCTGATCGGCCCGATCGTGCATGCCTATCTGGCCGGGCGGCGCGGCGAGGCGGTGGCCGGCTACGAGCGCATCCTGCCGCTGATCAATTACGAGAACCGCCAGTGCGGGCTGATCGCGGCGAAGGCGCTGATGCGCGAGGGCGGGGTGATCCGCAGCGAGGCGGTGCGCCATCCGCTGGCAGCGCTGCACCCGGCGACGCGCGAGGGGCTGCTGGAGGTCGCCCGCCGGCTCGATCCGCTGGTGTTGCGTTGGGGGTGAAGGCCGGGGCGGCTTCGCGCCCGGCTGGCGGTTGTGCGGGTGGCGGGCGGTGGCGCGGGCTTGCCGGGGCGGCGCTGCTGCTCGCGCTGGCGGGCTGCGCGCCCTATCGTCCGGCGCCGATCGACCCGGCGGTGACGGCGACGGCGCTGACCGCGCGGCGGCTGGACCAGACGGGGCTGCTGCGCTTTCTCCGCGCCATGGGCGCGCGGCCGGAGCGCGGGTTCGGGCTGCGGGCGCTGACGCTGGTCGCGGTTTATGAACGCCCGGCGCTGAAGCTCGCCACCGCCGAGGCCGGCGCGGCCGCGGCGGGCGTGGTGCTGGCGCGGCAGGTGCCGAACCCGACCCTGTCGCTGTCGCCGACTCTCAACGCGACGCAGGCCAGCCCCTCGCCGATCCGGATCGGGCCCGCAATCAGCTTTCTGGTGGCGAATTTCGGCGCCCGGCAGGCCGGCATCGCCGCCGCCGAGGCGCGGGTGGCCGCCGCGCGCGACATGATCGCCGCCACCGCCTGGCAGGAGCGCGGCGCGGTGCGCGCGGCGCTGCTCGCCCTGTTCATCGATCGCCGCGCCCTGCGGCTCAGCCGGCGGCTGGCCGGTGCGGCGGGGGAGATCGAGACGGTGATCGCCGGGCGGGCGGCGCGCGGGATGTTGGCGGCGAGCGCTCTCGCCGGCGCCGCGCAGGCGGCGGACCAGGCGCGGCTCGCGGTGGCGCGGGACGAGGCGCGTCTTGACGCCGACCGCGCCCGGCTCGCCGCCGCGATCGGCATGCCGGCGGCGGCGCTGCGCCATGCGCGCCTGTCCTTCGCCGCCTTCGCCCATCCGGTCGCGCCGCGCGATCTGCCGGCGCTGGTCCGTCGCGCGCTGATCGCGCGGCCCGAGATCGAAGCCGCGCTGGCCCGCTATCGCGCCGCCGACGCCGCGCTGCGCCAGGCGGTGGACAGCCGCTTCCCCGGGCTGCGGATCGGGCCGGGGTATGAATACGACCAGGGGGACAACAAGTTCGCGCTCTCGCTGTCGCTGCCGCTGCCGGTGTTCAACCAGCACCAGGGGCAGATCGCGGTGGCGCGGGCGCGGCGCCGCGTGGCCGCCGCCGCGTTCGAGCGGGCGCAGGCGCGGGCGCTGGGGCGGATCGACGCCGCCGCCGCCGTGTGGCGGGGCAGCCGCGCGGTGCTGCGGGCGGCGCGGCGGCTGGAGGCGGTGGCCGAGCGGCGGGCGGCGCAGGCGGCGGCGGCCTATCGGCTCGGCGCCACCGGGCGGCTGCGGCTGGTCGAGGCGCGGCGCGCGGCGCTGCTCGCCCGCAGCCAGCGCCTTGCCGCCGAGGCGGCGGCGCTGCGCGCCCTCGCCGGGCTTGGCGATGCGCTGGAGATGCCGGTTTTCAGGGAGACGCCCGCATGAGGCAGGGACGATATCGCGCGGCGGTGGCGTTGGCGGCGGCGTTGGCGGCGGCGCTGCTGCCGCCGCTGGCCGGCGGCGCCGCGCGCGCGGCGGGTGTGACGGTCGGCAAGGCGACGCTGGCGAGCGGGCTGATCGGCACGATGACGCCGAAGCTGCGCACCGAGGCGCCGCAGCTTCATGCCGAGGGGCGGGTGCTCGACCCGGCCCCGGCGATCGCCCTGCACGGCCGGATCGTGGCGGCGCAGGTGGCGGCGACGCTGGATGCCGCCACGCTCGCGCGCACCCGCAGCCTCTATCATGCGGCGGGCAATGTGTCGCGGGCCAGTCTCGAACAGGCCGAGGCGGCGGCGCGCGGCAGTGCCGCGCGGCTCGCGACCTTGCGGGCGGAGGCGATCGCGCGGTTTGGCGTGAAGCTCGGCCGCGCCATCGCGCAGGATGGGCCCGCGTTCCGCGCCATCGCCGCCGGCGGCGCGCTGGTGCTGGCGGTGCGGGCGGGGCCCGCGCTGAAGCCGGCGCCCGCCCGCGCCACGGCGCGGCTGCCCGACGGGACGGCGGCGGCGCTGCGGGCCATCGGGCCGGCGGGGGTTCTGCCGCCGGGGCTGGTGGGCCAGGCGCTGCTGTTCACCGGCCCGTCGCTGCCGGTGGGCACGCCGCTCGACGTGTCGCTGCCGGCGGGGCGGAAGATCGCGGGATATGACGTGCCGGCGGCCGCGCTGGTCTGGCATCGCGGCCGGGCCTTCGTGTTCGTGCGGACGGCGCCGGGGCGGTTCGCCGCGATCGCGGTCGGCGGCGCGTCATCGGCGGCGGCCGGCGGTGCTGCCACGCGGTTCGTGCCGGCGCAGGCGCTGCCGCCCGCGCCGGCGATCGTCGTTCGCGGCGCCGGGCTGCTGAATTCGATGCTGGCCGGCGGTGGCGATGCCGCCGATCAGGATTGAGACAGCCCGCATGCTCCCCGCCATCGTCCGCATCGCGCTGCGCTATCGTCTCGTCGTCGTGCTCGTGGTCGCGGGGCTCGCCGCGATCCAGATCGCGCGGCTGCCGGGGGCGCGGTATGACGTGTTTCCCGAATTCACCGCGCCGACCGTTCTGATCGAGTCGGCGACGCCGGGGTTCAGCGCGGTGCAGACCGAGCAGCTGGTGACCGACCGGCTGGAGCGGCGGCTGACCGGCCTGCCGGGCCTCGCGCGGATGCGCTCGACCTCGGAGGCCGGGCTGTCGGTGGTGCATCTGGTGTTTCACGGCGGCACCGACCCCTATGCCGACCGCCAGCGCGTCGCCGGGCGGCTCGCCGAGCTGGGCGCGATCCTGCCCGCCGGGGTCGTGCCGCGTCTCGCGCCGATGCAGTCCTCGACCGGGACGGCGCTGGAGATCGGGCTGTATCCGCGGGCCGGCATGTCGCTCGAACGGCTGACGGCGATCGCCGAGACCGAGCTGCGCCCGGCGCTGCTGGCGGTGCCGGGGGTGGCGAAGATCGTGATATTCGGCGCCCGGCCGCCGCAATTCGACATCGCGCTGCGGCCGGGGCGGCTGCTGGCGACCGGATTCACCGCCGCCGACGTGGCGCGGGCGGCGCATGCGGCGAGTGCGGTGATCGGCGCCGGGTTCATCGATACCGGCGCGCAGCGCCTGGTGCTGGCGCCGGAAGGCCAGGCGCGCGACGCGGCGGCGCTGGCGCAGAGCTGGCTCGGGACGCGGGGCGGCCTGCCGGTGAGCATCGGCGATGTCGCCCGGGTGCGGGTCGGCGCGCCGCCGGGCTTCGGGGCGGCGCTGATTCATGACCGGCCGGGGCTGCTGCTGCTGGTCTCATCGCTCTACGGCGCCAACACGCTGAAGGTCGCCGACCAGGCGGGGCGGGTGGTGGCCCGGCTCACGCCGGGGCTGCTGGCGCAGGGCGTCGGCGTCGATCCGCGCGCCTTCACCCCGGCGGCGTTCATCCGCATCGCGCTGCTCGATCTCGGCCATGTGCTGCTGATCGGCGCGGGGCTGATCCTGCTGGTGCTGCTCGCCGCCCTGCGCGACTGGCGGGCGGCGCTGATCTCGTTCATCGCCATTCCGGTTTCGCTGCTGGCGGCGGTGGGGGTGATCACGGCGCTCGGCGTCACGCTCAACACCATGGCGCTGGCGGGGCTGGCGATCGCGCTCGGCGAGCTGGTGGACGACGCGGTGGTGGATGTCGAGAACATCACCCGGCGGCTGCGGGAGAACCGGGCGCGGGCGGCGCCGGAGCCGATGCTGCCCGTCATCCTGCGCGCCTCGCTGGAGGTGCGCAGCGCGATCGTCTTCGCCAGCGCCGCGGTGATCGCCGCCTTCACCCCGGTGATCATGCTCGGCGGCGTGGCCGGGCGGCTCTTCGCGCCGCTCGGTATCGCCTATATTGCGGCGATCGCCGCCTCGCTCGCGGTGGCGCTGGTGGTGACGCCGGCGCTGGCGGCGCTGCTGCTCGGGCGCGGCGGCGGGCGGGCGCGGACCCCGCCGATCGTGCTGCTGCAACCGGCCTATCAGCGGCTGCTGGCCGGGCTGGAGCGCGCGGGCGGGATGGCGGCGGCGCTGGCGCTGGTGGCCGTGCTGGCGGCCGCGGCGAGCGTGCCGCTGCTCCAGGCGCGCTTCCTGCCGCGGTTTCGCGAGAACGACGTGATCGTTCACTATCTCGCCGCCCCCGGCATGTCGGTCGATGCGATGCTGGCGATCGGCCGGCAGGTGGTCGGCACGATCGACCGCCTGCCCGAGGTGGCCAACGCGGTGATGCATATCGGCCGCGCCTCGATGAGCAACGGCCATGCCGGGGTGAACAAGGCCGAGATCGACATCACGCTGAGCCGGCGCGGGAACCGGCACGCGGCGCGCTCGGCGCGGCGAATCCTCGATGCGGTGCGCGGCATCGAGGGCCTGTCGTGGTGGAGCCGGACATTCCTCTCCGAGCGAATTGATGAAAGCGTGTCCGGCGATACCGCGCCGGTGACGGTGGCGGTGTTCGGGCCGGATCTCGCGCGGATCGACGCGGCGGCGCGGCGCATCGCCGCCGTGGCGCGGCGCCTGCCCGGCGTGAGCGCCGCAGCACCGGTGGCGAGCGCCGCCGAGCCGACCCTCGCCATCACGCTCGACCGCGCGGCGATGCTGCGCTTCGGCGTCAGCGCGCGGGCGGCGCTCGACGCGCTGCGGCTGGCCTATGCGGGGCAGATTGTCGGGCATGTCTATCTCGGCACGCTGGTTCAGCCGGTGGTGGTGACGCTGCCGCGCGCGCTGCGCCGGGCGCCGGACGGGGTGGGCGACCTGCCGGTGGCGGCGGCGGGCGGCCGGGTGGTGACGCTAGGGATGATCGCGGCGATCCGGCAGACGCGCTCGCCGGCGCAGATCCTGCACGAGGAGGGACGGCGGGTGCAGGTCGTCGCGGTGCAGACCCGGCACGGCGGGGCGGCCGCGGCGATCGCGGCGCTGCGCCGGCGGCTCGGGCGGATGCGGCTGGGGGCGGGCGTTTACGTGGAGTATGGCGGCACGGCGGTGGCCGGCGGGGCGGCGCGGCGCGCGCTCATCGCCGATGCGGGGATCGCGCTCGCGGTCATTCTCGCGCTGATCGCGCTGGCGCTGCGCGACGCGCGGGCGGTGGCGCTGGTGGTGGGCATCCTGCCGGTCGCCTTCGCCGGCGGGGTGGCGACGGTGTGGATTTTTCTCGCCGGCCATCTCGGCCTCGGCGCGATGGTGGGGCTGGCGACGCTGTTCGGCCTGACGCTGCGCAACGGGCTGCTGTTGCTGATCCACATGCGCCGGCTGGCGACCGAGGAGGGGCTGGCGTGGTCGGCGGCGACGGCGCGGATGGCGGCGGCGGACCGGCTGCCGGCGATCGTGATCACCGCCATCGTCACCGCGCTGGGGCTGCTGCCGCTCGCCATCGCCTCCGGCTCGCCGGGCGATGCGATCGAGGGGCCGATGGCGATCGTGATCCTGGGCGGGCTGCTGACGGCGACGCTGCTGTCGTTGTTCGTGCTGCCGGTGCTCGCGCCGCGCCTCGCCCGGTTTCGCCCGCGCCGGGACGACGGGCTGGGCTGACGCCCCGATATGCGGCGGCTTCCCGCGGGCAAGAAAAATCCCGGCGCATGGGGATGCGCCGGGATGTCTGGCCCCTGGCGCATATGGATGCGCCGGGATTGCTGGCCTTGGCGTGATCAGGGAGTCGGGTTGGTGCTCGGCAGCGGGTTGAAGTCGGCCGGGATCGTGGTGGCGATGCCCTTGGCGACGTCGGTCGGCACGATGTGGTCGGCCCGGCAGCCATTGCCGCCATAGTGCGGCAGCGACATGATCACCTTGTTGGGGATCATCGCGTAGCTGGCCGGCAGCGGCGCCGCCCGGCCGGTGAGGCGGGCCGGATCGAAAGCGCCCATCAGGTCGCCGACATAGGGGGTCAGCGCGTCGGACGGGCCGATATTCGCCTCGCCGAACTCGCTCTCGCCATCGGCGCGGCCCTTCAGCTCATCCGGCAGCAAGGCGAGCGGCGTCAGGCCGAACACCTCGTCGACGAACTTCACCACCGAGGACTGGCTGCCGTCCTGGTGATCGACCTGATGCGTCTTCGCATAGGGCGAGATCAGGATCATCGGCACGCGCGGGCCGAACTTGAAGACCTCCTTGTCCGGGCCGTTGACGATGACCGGCGGCGGCACATGGTCGTAATCGCCCTCGGAATCGTCCCAGGTGATGATGATCGCGGCGTGCTTCCAGTATTTGCTGCTGGCGATCGCGTTCACCGCCTTGGCCACCATCGCCTCGCTGATCTGCGCATCCGAGTAGGCGGGGTGGTCGTCATCGCCGAGGAAGTTGGTCTGCGCCTTGGCGACCGGGTTGACCGGCTTCAGGCCGAAGATGTTCTGAAATCCGCCCTTGACGTAGAACACGCCGCCGGCGGCCGGCAGGGTGCCGCCCTTGAGCGCCGTGAACAGGTCGCCGAGCCCGTGCAGGTTGGCGCGCTCGTCGGGGTTGTTGGCGACATAGCCGAAATATTGCGGGCCGTTATGGTGGGTGATGTAGGAGGCGTGGGTGCCGTTGGCATCGACCGGGTTGGCCGGGTCGGTCGGCTCGTGGTCGTAGCCTTCCTCGTACCAGCCCCAGTTGACCTGCTTGTGGCCGGACTGGGTGAGGTAGGCGATGTCGTCGTTGATGTCGGCGAGGTCGCCGGCGGCGTCGCTGTCGTGCTGCGTGATCGCGGCGGCGTTGCGGCCCATCGTGTTGATCGCGATGGAGGCGTAGGTCTGGTTGAGCTGCACGCCGTAGGTGAAGGCGGAGCCGCCGAAATCGCCCGGATTGACCGGCACGTTGGCGTTCTTGCTGGGGTCGAGCGGCGAGCCCCAGAAGGGATCGTTGTCGTCCATCACCGGCTCGCCGGCGCCGGATTCGCTCACCTTGAGGCCGTACGGGTTGGTCGCGGTCGGCCCGGTCGTCGGGTCGAAGGTGTTGAACGCCTCGTTCGGGTGCAGTGCCCACTGGGTCAGGCCGGTCTGGGCGGCGAAGATCGACAGGTTGCCCGGCGTCGAGGGGCCGGTGATGTTCTGGAAGACATGGTCGAACAACACGAAGCGGCTGGCGTAGCGCCACAGGAAGGGCACCGTTTCGCAATCCTCGTAGGCCATCGCGAGTTCGCCGAACTGCTTCGCCTTGAGCGAGGGATTGCCGGACGGCGAGTATTTCAGCTCCTCGGTGACGGCGAACTTGTCCATCAGCGGCTTGCCGGCGACGACATCCATCTTGGCGGCGATGCGGGCGTGGGAATGGTCGATGTCGTCGGTATCCCAGGCATATTGCTTCGGCCCGATGCGGAAGGGCGAGATCGTCGTCGTGCTGCCATCGGTGTTGACCAGCTCCTGCACGAAGCCGGGGGTCTTGGCGGCCGGCTGCGAATAGAGCCCGTCCGCGCCGGGGAAGGTGCCGAAATAGGAGTCGAACGAGCGGTTCTCCTGATACAGCACGAAGACGTATTTGATCTTCTGGCGCACGAGCTGGACGAGCTGCGCGTGGGTGAGATGGAAGCGGTGGTGCCGGTGTTCGCCGTGTTCGCCCTGCTCCCAGCCGCCATTGTGCCAGGCCTCGCGGTCCATCAGCCCGGCGACGAAGGCATGGGCGTCGTCCGGACGGTTGAAGGCAAGGCGCCCATCCTGCTCGGCCAGCGCCGGTTGAATGGTCATGCTCAGCGCGCAGAGCGCTGAACAAGCCATTGCCAAAGCTCGTCTCATGATTGTCTCCAAAATTAATTATTAACCTAGGTTAAAAATATACAGATCAAATTTCCTTGTGCTGTGATGTTTCCGTTGCAAAACTGTGAAATTATTTGACACGAAACATCCGGCTGGCCATGGCCAGGGCGCGCGCGCGATAGGCGGCGTTGAGTGCCGGGGTGGCCGAATGATAGTCGCCGATGCCGCGCATCAGCGTGCCGGCGCGGTCGATATCGGCGCGCAGGATGAAGGCGGCGGCGGCGATGCTGAAACACGGATCGTCGATCAGGCGGCGCCGCGTCTCGCCCCGGCCGAGGCGGGCGCGGCGGGCGATGGCGTCGAGCCAGACGCTGTTGACCTGCATCAGCCCGTAATCGGCGGTGCCGTTGGAATCCGGCCGGACCAGCCCGGGATGCCCGCCCTCCAGCCGGGCGATGACCGGCAGCACCCGCGGCGGCAGGTGATAGACCGCGGCGGCGAGGAGCATGCAGCGCAGCAAGCCGGTCATCGTGACGTCTCCGTGAAATCGCGCGCGGGGGGAAAGCCGGCGCTGGCGCCGCGGCCGGCGGGTCGGATATCCAGTGAGGCATGTGTGAAACCAAAGCTCAGGCGCGGCGCGACGCGGGCTATACGCTGCTCGAATTGCTGGTCGTCATCGTCATTCTCGGCCTGCTGATCGCCCTGGTCGGGCCGGCGCTGCTCAGCCAGCTCGGGCGGGCCAAGGCGAGCATCGCCGAGCAGTCGATCGAGCGGATCGGCTCGGTGCTCGACCTGTTCAAGCTCGATGTCGGCAGCTACCCGACGACGGATGAAGGCTTGCAGGCGCTCATCAGCAAGCCCGCCGGGGTGAGCGGCTGGCACGGGCCGTATCTCAAGCAGACCACGCTGCCGCGCGACCCGTGGGGGCATGGGTTCGTCTATCAGGCGCCCTCGGCGCGGCCGGGGCTTGCCTATGATCTGTGCTCCAAAGGGCCGAAGGACGTGACCGCGGCGCCGGGAGCGCCGGGGATGATCTGCAACCGCTGAGGGTGGCGGGTTACTCGCAGCGCGCATCCGACCAGTCCAGCACGATATAGGGCGCATCGACATTGGCCGGTGTCAGGCGGATGGTCGCGCAGCGCGCCGCGCGGGCCACGCCCGGCCCGGTGGCGATGGCCTCGATCCGCATCACCGGCGGGCCGCCGACATGCCCGCCCGGCAGGTCTATCCGCCCGGCCAGCCCCACCGCCGCGCGCACCGCCGCATCCGCCGCCGCGAGGTTGGGCAAGGCGGGGGCGTAGAGCGAGAGATGCGGGCGCAGCCAGGCGAGCAGGCCGGGAATCATGCCCGGCAGGCTGGCGAGGTCGGCCAGGCTGCGGAACGGCGCCTGCGGCGGGCCATAGGCGCTGCCGGCGGCGCGGTAGCGGGCGCGGAGAGCGGCGAGGCGGGCTGGCGCAAGCGCCGGGTCGCGCGCCTCGGTCAGGGTTTCGGCAAGGCTTTGCGCGGGTGCTGCGGCCATGCCGCCGACGCGGAACAGCGCGGCCAGCAGGGGGGCGGGGGCGGTGTCGGGGTTGATCCGCCCGGCGACGAAGCTGGTGGTGAGCCGGACATGCGAGGCACCCATCCGCACCTCTGCCGGCGCCACGCCGCCGGCATCGAGCCGGGCGACGGCGAGCCACACGCCGCCCTCGGCCGCCGCCGCCGCCACCGCGGCGTCGCGCAGGTTGCCGGCGATCGCCATCTGCTGGCGGGCGGCGACCAGCAGCCGGGTGACGAGGAAGCCGAACAGCACCAGCACCGCCAGCACGATCAGCAGCGCGAAGCCCCGCTCGTCGCGCCGGCGGGGCCGCGCCATGCTCAGTGCAGCCCGAGATGCCGGCGCAGCGCCGCTTGCGGATCGGCCGATCCGTCCATCGGCAGGCCGTTCAGCTCGGCCGGCACATTGGCGGCGTTGGGCAGCGCCTGTTCGAGGTCGCTTGTCAGCGCCGCGGCGTCGGTCGCGTCGTGGACGACATGCGGGGTGATCAGCACCAGCAGCTCCTGGCGCGCGCGGTTGTTGTCCTGCGTGCCGAAGAGCGGGCCGAGCAACGGCACGTCCTTGAGGAAGGGCAGGCCGGAATTGCCGCGCTGGACATTGTCGGTGATCAGGCCGGCGAGGCCGATCGTCTGCCCGTCATGCACGACGACGCTGGAGGAGACGGCGCGCTCGGAGAAGGTGGGCGAGTTGAGCCCCTGGGTGGTGACCGAGGGGGCGACGTTGCTCACCTGCTGCGAGACCGTGAGCGCCACCAGACCGTCGCTGGAGATATGCGGGGTGATTTGCAGGATCACGCCGGTTTCCTGGTAGTTCACCGAGTTGATGACCGGCGCGCCGGTGGTCAGCGTGCTCTGCGAGGTCTGCGAGAGATAGGGCACGAGGTTGCCGACCAGCAGGTTCGCGGTGCGGCCGTTCTGCACGAGGAGCTGCGGCGAGGAGAGCACCTGCACCTGGGTCACCGATTGCAGCGCCGAGATCGCGAGCGGCGCGCCGTCGCTGCCATGGCCGGCGAGGACAAAGCCGGGGAAGCTCTGGTTCAGCGCGGCACTGGTGCCGGTGCTCAGCACCGCGTTGATGCCGCCGGACTTGAAGAAGAACTGGGTGCCGTATTTGAGCGCGCCGTTGAGATCGACCTCGGCGATCGTCGCGTCGATCTCGACTTCCAGCGGCTCGATGTCGAGCTTGCGGAGCATCGCCTCGACCGAGGCGTTTTCCGAGGCGTCCGCCCGCACCAGGATCGCGTTCTGCCGGGAATCGGCGAGGATGCGCAGGCCGCTGGAATCGCCGCCGCCGCCCGCGCCGCCGCCGAGCGGGCCGAGCAGCGGATTGCTCGCCGCCGCGTGGTCCGATGCGGGGGCTGCGGCCGGTGCCGCGGCGGGAGTGGCGAGGCCGGCGCCGAGCCCGGAGGCGGTGCCGGTGCCGGTGCCCGTGCCGCTGCCGGGGGGGGCGCCGAGCCCGCCGGTGGCGCCGCCGGCCGCGTTGCCCACCAGCCCGCCCGAGCCCATCAGCGTCTGCGCCGAGACGCCGGGGGCGGTGTTGCCGGTGGTGTCGGGCCCGGAGGGCTGGGCCGTCACGTCGTTGGGGGTGAAGGCTTCCTGCAACACCTGGGCGACGTCCTCGGCGCGGCTGTTGCGCAGGTAATAGACGTGCCAGGCGCGGCGCGTCGCCGCTTCCTGCCGCGCGAGGGTGCGGTAGACCCGGTCCGCCGCGCGCACGGCCGCGCCGGAGGGGGCGATCACCAGCACCGCGCCGATGCGCACCAGCGGCACCACCTTGACCACGCCGCCCGCCTTGCCGGCGTGCAGCGCCTGGGTGAGGGCGGCGGCGAAATCGCGGGCGTTGGGGCCGGTCGCGGGGTAGAGCGCGTAGGACTGGCCGGCGAGGGCATCGACGTCGAAGGCGCGGATCAGCGCGAGCAGGGTGGCGCGGACCTGCGGGTTGCCCTCGACGATGAGGGCGTTGCGGTCGGGCTCGGCGATCACTCTTCCGCCCTTGCCGACATAGGGTTGCAGCACGGCGGCGAGATGCGCCGCGCTGACATGGGTGAGGGCGACGACGCTCGACCCGTCGAGCCCCGGCGCGGTGGCGAGGGCGGCGGCCGCCTTGTCGGCCGGGACCACCTGGTAGAGCCCGTTGCTGCGGATGAGGGCGGCGTGGTTCTGCGCGAGCAGGGTTTGCAGCGTCGGGATCAGGGCGGAGGCGGGGATGTCGTGCGCGGTGCGCAGCGTCGCCTTGCCCTGCACCGCCGGGTCGATCGTGTAGGTGACGTGCAGCATGTTGCCGAGGATTTGCGCGACGACGGCGCGGATGTCGGTGTCGGCGAAGTCGAGCGAGACATCGCCGCTGCCGGCGGGCAGCGGGGCGCCGGGGACGCTGGCGGGCGGCGCGTGGCCGGGGCTCGCGGTGATCGCGCCGGTGACGGGCGGGGTGGCGATCACGGCGTCGGCGCGGGCTGGTGGCGCGGCGGTCGATGATGCGGCGGGTGCGGGGGCGAGCAGGCGGGTGGCGTTGGGCGGCTGCGGCCGCGGGGTGCACCCGGCGAGCAGGGCGGCGGCGGCGAGAACGCCGGCATGGACACGGGCGCGCATGGTTTCGCTCGATCTCCTGAGACTTATCGGGGGCCGGGATGGACAAGGATGCCGGCCTCGGCGGCCGGCTTCGGCGGGGTGGCGTGCGGTGCGGCGCCGGCCGCGTGGGCGAAGCGCGGCACGAGGCGGAGGCGCCGCGCGGGCCGTCGAGCAGCACCGCGCGGCGGCCGATCCGCACGATGCGATAGCCGCCGAGCTGCGCGCCCTCGCCGAGCAGGACCGGCTTGCCGGAGGGGCGGGCGAAGATCGCCAGCCGCACCGCATCGCCGCGCAGGATGCCGGACAGGCGGGGCATCAAGGCGGCGTCCGCGCTGGCGGCGGCGGCGACCGGCCGGCGGTCGGGGCGGAACAGCGGACGGGCGAGAATCCGTGCCGTGGCGGCGGCGGATGAAGCGGGCTGGGGGGACGCCGTCGGGGTCGGGCGCGCCGCCACGGGGGGAGTGGCGGTGCCGGCATCGGCGCGAGCGCCAGCAGGGCGACGGTGGCGGCCAGCGCCAGAACGAGAGCGCCGAGGCCGAGCCGCGCGCCGATCATCGCGCCGCCTTCGCGATGCGGAAGCCAGAGACGGTGAAGCTCGCATGCAGCGGCAGGGCGGCGCCGGCGGCGGGCACGCCGGTTGCGTGCAGGTCGAGCCGGTTGACCAGCATCCGCGGCGATGCCGCGCCGAGCGCGTCGAGAAAGCCGATCAGCGCGGGGTAGGAGGCCGTCATCGAGATTCGCAGGCGAACCCGCTCGACGCCGCCGAGGCTGACCGGCGGGAGCAGTTCGGCGCTGTCGAGCCCGATCCGGTGGGTCGCGGCGAGGGACTGCACCGCGCCCTGCAAACGGGCGCCGGCGATGGAAGCCGAGCCGCCGGGAAGATAGGCGTCGCGCCCGGCGCCGGGTCGGCCCTGTGTGGCCAGGCGCCGCAGCGATGGCAGGTTGGCGACCAGCATCCGCTCATGCGCGAGCAGCGTGCGGGAGGCGGTGACGCGGGCGCGCAGGTCGCGATACCAGGCGAGGCCGGGGCGGATGATGCCGAAGCCGACAAGGGCGAGCAGCGCCGCCGAGATCGCGAGCGCGAGCGCCTGCCCGGCGCGGCCCTCCGGCAGGTCGCGCGGGAGGCGGGTCATCGCGTCAGCCCGCTTCATCGTCGCGCAGCCGCACGCGGATCGAGAACACGTCGCCATTGCCGTTGAGCGAGCGGGTGACCGGGGCGGCGAAGGCCGGATCGGCGAAATGCGGATCGGCGGCGAGCCGGGCGATCAGCCCGGCGGCGTTGGGCGACTCGCCATCGAGCGTCGCCACCCGGTCGCGCAGGGAGAGATCGGTCAGGTAGCTGCGGTCCGGCAGGGCGCTTGTGAGGGCGGCGAGCATGCGCAGCATGTCACCCTCGCGCGCTGCCTCGGCACCGAGTGCCGCGCGGAAGCGGTCTTCGGCGGCAAGCCTCGCGCGCAGCGCCTCGGCCAGCCGGACCTGCGGGGCGATCGCGTCCCGCGCCGTGGCGAGCCGGTGCAGGGCGAGCGCCTGGCGCGCCGGCGGAATGGCGAGGCAGAGCCCGGCGAGGGCTGCCGCGAGCAGCGCCAGCGCCGGGGGGACGCGGCTTTGCCGCCGGGCGCCGGGCAGCGCGAAGACGGCCTCTCCCTCCGTGCCCGCGGCCTCGATCCGCACGGCGGCGAACCCGGCCTCGCCCAGTGCGGCGAGGAGGCCGGCGATCCAGGCACGGGGGAGCACGGCGAGGCGAACGTGGAGCAGGCCCTGCGCGGGGTCGCGCGCGACGATCTCGTGGGCGACGAGCACCTCCTCGGCGGTGAAGGGGGTCAGCCGGTCGATCTCGAAGGCGAGGGCTGCCGCAAGGTCGCGCCGCGCGGCGGCGGGAAGGGTGACGCGGCGGATCAGCGCGCCGGCGCCGCGCAGCCGCAGCACCACCGGCCGGATGACGGCGCTGCGCCGCATCTGTCCCAGCCGGCCGAGCGCGCTCCCGCCGCCGCGGCCTTCCTGCGTGACCTCGGCCGCCGCGGGGGGCGCGCCGGCGGCGGCGGTGACGGTCACCGCCGCATCCCGCCCGCCCGGCCGCCGCAGGGCGCCGGGCACCAGCGACCGCAGGGTCGCGATGTACCAATGAATGAAATCCATTAATATTCTGGTTACGCGACTAAAGAAAAATTGAAAATTAAGGTTTTGTGTCACTCGATCGCGGCGCAGCGGCGCAGCGGCGCGGGCGGGGGCGCGTGGCTATCCGCCGGCGGCGAAGGGGGCGCGCCAGGGGGCGGCGATCAGGTCGGGCCAGGGGCGCTGTCCGGCGGCGGGGACGATGCGCAGCCGGATCAGGCGCGGCAGCGCGCCGGCCGGGCCGGCCGCGTGCCAGGCGGGTGCCGCGTCCGGCCGGTCGGCCCACCAGTAGCGCAGCTCGATCGCCCGGATATGGCGGGCGAGGATTTCGACATGGGCCTCGCCGGCCGGCGCCGGCCGTGGGCCGAGCGGCGGGCCGGGCGGCGCCGGCCGCCAGGCGAGCACCAGATCGCCGCCGCCGGTGACGCCGATCTCGGCGAAGACGAGGCGGCTCGACAGCGCCGCGGCGCGTGGCAGGGTGGTGACGAGGGCGAGGTTGTGCGCGGCGCCGGCGGGCTGGCCGGGCCGGGCCTGCGCGATCAGCCGGCGCAGGGCGCGGAAGGTGGCGAGCCGGTCGGCCTCGGCGCCGATCGTCCCGGTGGTGCGGCGATAGGTGGCGATGCCGAAATGGCTGGCCTGGGCGAGCCCGGCGAGCAGCAGGCCGAGCACCACCAGCGCGACCAGCATTTCCAGCAAAGTGAAGCCGCTATCCCGCCTCATGGTGGTGCGACGCGGATGGTCACCAGCGTCACCGCCCGGCCGGCGCCGCCCCAGCGCTCGCTCACCGACAGGCGCAGCGCCCGCAGCGGCGCGCCCTTCGCGACCGGCAGCGGCGTGGCCTCCTCGCGGAAGCGGAAGCCGCCGCCATCGCGCCCGGTGCGGACGTAGTGGCCGCGCGGCGCGAAGGCGGCGAGGGCGGCGAGGCGGGACTGGGCGCGTTCCACCGCCGCCGCCTCGCGCCCGCCGATGGCGACGCCCGCCGCGCCATCGAAGGCGGCGCGGTACAGCACCGCGACCGCCAGCGCCGCGATGACGAAGGCGACCAGGGTTTCCAGCAGGATGAACCCGCTATCGCGGCGGGGCATCGGTGCTGATCCGCCCGGTCAGCCAGTCCACCGTCACAAGCGCTCGCGCGGCGCCGCGCGAGAGCAGGATCCGCCCGCCGGTCGCGCTGCCATCGGGGGAGAAGACGATCCGCCCCCAGCCGCGCGCGGCCGGGCCGTGAAACGCGATGGCGATTCCGCGCGGCAGGCTGCCCCGCTCGCCCGGGCCGACCCAGTTTCCATCCGCCGGCGCGATCGCGAAGGTGCTGCGCCGGCCGGTCGTGATCGCCACGGCGCGCGCGGTGCGCAGCGCCCCGACGAGGGTGGCGGCGGCGGTCGCGGGGTCGTGGCCGATGCGCCGCCAGGGCGCCGCGGTGGCGGCGAGCGTCAGCGCGAGGCCGAGAATGACGACGACGACGAGCAGTTCGAGCAGCGTGTAGCCGCGATCGTCCGCCGCGAGCTCAGTGGGCGCGGGCTCAGTGGGCGAGGGCATCGAGACCGAGCATGGCCAGCAGCAGCGAGGCGACGATGAAGCCGATCGCGCCGCCCATCACGATGGTGATGGCGGGGACCAGCAGCGAGACGAGTTTCTGCACGCCGAGCCGCGCGCGCTCCTCGTGGATTGCGGCGGCCCGCAGCGCCATGCGGCCGAGCTGGCCGGTTTCCTCGCCGAGGCGGAGGAGCTGCACCGTCCGCTCCGGCAGCAATCGCGCGGCGGCGAGCCCGGCGGCGAGCCCCTTGCCGCGCCGCGCCGCGTCCGCCGCGGCGGCGATGGCGAGGGCGGCGGCGCGATTGCCGATCACGTTCTGCACGATCGCCATGGCCGGCACGAGGGCGACGCCGTTGCCGAGCAGCGTGCCGAGCGTGCGGGTGAAGCGCGCCGCCAGCGCCTCGCGCAGCAGGAAGCCGACCAGCGGCAGGCGCAGGACCAGCCGGTCGAACCGCAGGCGCGGGGCGGGGCGGGCGAGCAGCAGGCGGGTGCCGGGGATGGCGAGGGCGAGCAGCGCCAGCGCATAGGGCCAGAGCGTGGCGCAGGTTTGCCCGATCGCGAGCAGCAGGCGGGTGGTGGCGGGCAGGGGGACGCCGTTTTCGGCGAAGATCGGCACGAATTCCGGCAGCACGTTGGTCAGCAGAAACACGATCGCGCCGGTCGCGGCGAAAGCGAGCAGGGCGGGATAGGTGAGGCCGGCGATCATCGCCGCGCGCAGCGAGCGGTTGCGCTCCAGCAGTTCGGCGAGGTCTTCGAGCGTCGCGGCGAGGGCGCCGGAGTCCTCGCCGGCGCGCACCAGCCCGACATAAAAGGGCGGGAAGCTGCGGGGCTCCTGGCCGAGCGCGCGCCAGAGCGCGGCGCCGTCGCGCACCTTGTCGCAGATCGCGAGGATGATGGCGCGGGCGCGCGGGGTGGCGGCGGCGGCGGCGGTGAAGCGCAGGGCGCGTTCGAGGTCGAGCCCGGCGCCGAGCATCGAGGCCAGTTCGCGGGTGAAATCGGCCAGCGCGTCGGCGCCGAGGCGGGGGGCGCCGCCGATGTCGCGGTTGAGCAGGGCGAGCAGGCCGGCGCCGTGGCGCGGGGCGGCGCCGAGCAGGATCAGGCCGCGGCGCTTGACCGCCTCGATCGCCTCGGCCTCGTTCGCCGCCTCGATGGCGAGGCGGGCGGGCGCGCCGGCGCGGTCGATCACCCGGAAGACGAAATCAGGCATCGCGCCGCTTCGTCATGCGAGCAGGCTTTCGGCGAGCGAGGTTTCGCCGGCCAGCACCGCATCGCGCGCGGCGCTGGCGAGGCTGCGCAGGCCGGCGGCGCGGGACAGCTCGTCCTCGCCGGCGCCGGCGGCGAGGCGGGCGGCGAGTTCGGCGGTGGGGGTGAGGAACTCGGCGACCGCCATGCGGCCGCGAAAGCCGGTGTCGCGGCATTCGGGGCAGCCGCGCGGGTGGTTGAGCGGCGTGCCCGCGGCGATTCCGAGCTGCGCCGCCTCGGCCGGGGTCGCCGGCGCCGCCTGCCGGCAGGCGGGGCAGAGCCGGCGGATCAGCCGCTGGGCGAGCACGCCGCGCAGCACCGAGGCGACGAGATAGGGTTCGAGCCCCATGTCGCGCAGGCGGGTCATGGTGGCGACCGCCGAGTTGGTGTGCAGCGTCGAGAGCACGAGATGGCCGGTGAGCGCGGCGCGGGCGGCGATTTCGGCGGTTTCGAGGTCGCGGATCTCGCCGACCATGATCACGTTCGGGTCCTGCCGGAGGATGGCGCGGAGGAGCTGGGCGAAATCCAGCCCGATCTGCGGCTTGACCTGGCTCTGGCTGATGCCGGCGAGGCGGTATTCGATCGGGTCCTCGATGGTGACGATCTTGCGGCGCGCGCGGTCGAGGCCGAGCAGGGCGGTGTAGAGCGTCGTCGTCTTGCCGCTGCCGGTCGGGCCTGTGACGAGGACGATGCCGTTGGGTGCTGCGAGGGCGGCGCGGAAGGCGGCGACGATCGCCGGGTCGAGGCCGAGGGCGCCGAATTCGAAGGTCATCGCGCTGCGGTCGAGCACGCGGATGGCGATGGTCTCGCCGTGCATCGTCGGGATCGAGGAGACGCGGAAATCGACCTCGTGGCCGCGCACCGGCAGGCGGATGCGGCCATCCTGCGGCAGGCGGCGCTCGCCGATATCGAGCCGCGCCATGATCTTCACGCGCGAGACGATGGCCGGGGCCATCGCCGCCGGGTGGACCTCCGCCTCGACCAGCGCGCCGTCATGGCGGTAGCGGATGCGCAGCCGGTCTTCCTCGGGCTCGATATGGATGTCCGACGCGCGGGTTTCGACCGCGCGGGCGATGATCTGGTTGACCAGGCGGATCACCGGCGCCTCGCTGGCGAGATCGCGCAGGCGCTCGGCATCCGCCTCGCTCGGCCCGGACTCCTCGGCCGCCTCCGCCGCGGCCCCGGCATCGCCGGTTTCGGGGTAGAGACGGTCGAGCGCGGCGTCGAGGTCGATCGGCACGGCGACGGCGCGGCGCACCGCGCAGCCGGTGGCCGCGGCCACCGCGCCGGCGGCGAAGCCATCGAACGGATCGACCATCGCGAGGTCGAGCAGCCCATCGGCCATCGCCAGCGGCAGCACCCGGGCATCGCGCAGGAAGCGCGGGCGGAGCCGCGCGGGCAGGACTGGTTCCGCCGGATAGGCTTCCGGCGCGAGCAGGGCGAGGCCGAGAGCGGCGGCGGCGGCCTCGGCCAGGCTGCGCTCGCCGATCAGCCCGAGGCGGACCAGCGCCGCGGCGAGGCCGAGCCCGGTTTCCGCCGCCAGCGCCCGCGCCCGCGCGATGCCGAGGGAATCGACCAGCCCGGCCTCCAGCAGGAGTGTGCCGATGGCTGAACTGTCCTCATCCGGGCGCAAGGCGGCGTGATCGAGCATCGGATATGTCTCGCGGAAACGATTTTTTTACCTTATGCCCCGAGGACGCTGCCGCCGGAGCCGAAACCATATGACAGTTCAGGGAAATATTCTGGTTGCGGGCACGATCCTGGCCGCGCCCTTCATCGGCTCGTTCATCGGCACGCTGGTGGAGGACCTGCCGCGCGGCCGGCTGTTCGCGCGGGGCCGCTCGCGCTGCGATGCCTGCGCCGCCACGCTCGGCCCGGGCGACCTCGTGCCGCTGGCCAGTTTCCTGCTGCGGCGGGGCCGCTGCGTGCATTGTGGCGCAGCGATCCCGCGCCGGCTGCTGCTGATCGAGCTGGCGGCGCTGCTGCTGGCGATCGGCATTGCCGCGCTGGACCCGGCGGGGCCGCGCGTGCCGCTCGATTTCGCCTTCGCGGCGACGCTGCTGGCGGTGGCGCTGATCGATCTCGACTGTCTGCGGCTGCCGGACGCGCTGACCCTGCCGCTGCTGCTGGCCGGGCTGCTCGCGACCGCGCTGCGCCAGCCGGCGGCGCTGGGGGCGCACGCGGCGGGCGCGGCGCTGGGCTATCTCGGCTTTACCGGGCTGCGCCTGCTTTGGCGGCTGCTGCGCGGGATCGACGCGTTGGGGCGGGGGATGCGAAACTGCTCGCCGCCGGCGGGGCCTGGCTGCCGCCGGCCGCCCTGCCCTGGGCGGTGGTGATCGCCGGGCTTGCGGGGCTTGCCGGGGTCGCGCTCTGGGCGGTGCTGCGCGCCGAGGCTGGCGGCGGGAGGCTGATGCGGCAAAGACTGCCGTTCGGCCCGGCGCTGGCGGTCGGCCTGCTGGCGATGAGACTTGCGACATGAACTGTCATCAAAACAACATTAATTAATAACACACAAAGATTTTATTACACGTAAAGTTGAATGTGTCGGACGGTAACCACGTTGTCCGCCGTTCGCGCTGACGTTCATTCTCAAAAATGGAGACGACCGATGCACGCCAGAAGGGCGGCCACGGCTTTGCGTACTCTTTTGCTTGCGGGTTCGGCGATCATCGCCGTCGCGGCGACCACGGGGGCGGGGCAAGCCGCCCCGGCAACCATCACCTCCAGCGGCCAGTATCTCACGCCGACGGCCACCCCTGGCGCGGTGTTCACCCGGCTCAATCCCGGCCTCGCCGACAACCCTTCCTATGTCGCCGGGCAGGCGATCAGCACCGCCGTCAGCCCGGATGGCAAGACGCTGCTGGTGCTGACGAGCGGCTACAACCTGGTGAACGACGCGAACGGCAAGGTCATTCCGGGCGATTCGGAAGAGTATGTGTTTGTCTATGACATCTCGAACGACACGCCGGTGCAGAAGCAGGTCATCAAGGTGCCGAACACCTGGGCCGGCATTTCGTTCAGCCCGGACGGGCAGCATTTCTATGTCTCGGGCGGCGTCGACGACGACGTTCACACCTATGCGCAGGGCGCCAGCGGCTGGGCCGAAATCGGCACGCCGTTCGCGCTCGGCCATGCGGCGGTCGCGGGCAATCCGCTGAGCAGCGGCGGCGTCGGCTTTCTCGTGAAGCCGCAGGCGGCTGGCCTTGCCACCACGGCGGATGGCTCGTCGCTGCTGGTCGCCAATTTCTATAACGACAGCCTGTCGATCGTGAAGCTGTCGGGCGGCGTTCCGAGCGGGAGCGCGACCGAGGTGCAGCTGCGCCCCGGCGTGATCAACGCCGCGCAGGATGGCGTTGCGGGCGGCGAATATCCGTTCTGGGTCGTCGCCAATGGCAACTCGACCGCCTATGTCTCCAGCGAGCGGGATCGCGAGATCGATGTCGTCTCGCTGACCGGCACGCCGCAGGTGACCGCGCGCATCAAGGTCGCGGGCAATCCGAACCGGATGGTGCTGAGCGCCGATGGCAAGTATCTCTATGTCGCGTGCGACAACGAGGCGGATGTCGAGGTGATTTCCACCGCGTCGAACACGGTGGTGGACACGATCCACACCACCGCGCCGGCCTCCTTTGTCGGCATGCCGAAATATTTCCACGGCACCGCGCCCAATTCGCTCGCGCTGTCGCAGGACGGCACGCGGCTCTATGTGACCAATGGCGGCACCAACTCGGTCGCGGTGATCGCGCTGAACACGGCGAAGCCGGAGGTGATCGGCCTGCTGCCGACCGGGTATTATCCGAACAGCGTCAGCGTCAGCCCGGATGGCAAGATGCTGTATGTGGTGAACGGCAAGAGCATGCCGGGGCCGAACCCGTGCAACGAGAAGCTGGCGGCCGACGTGCCGGCGAGCTGCACCGCGCTCCAGCACAACAACCAGTATATTCTCCAGCTCTCGAAGGCCGGCTTCCTGACGATGCCGGTGCCAGCGACCAACGAGCTGGACGCGCTGACGCATCTCGTTGCGCACAACAACCATTTCTCGTTCCACGAGAGCGCGCGCGACCGCTCGATGATGGCGTTCCTGCACCGCCACATCAAGCACATCATCTACATCATCCGCGAGAACCGCACCTATGACCAGATCCTCGGCGATCTCGGCGAGGGCAACGGCGATCCGGCGCTGGCCGAGTTCGGCAAGACCTATACGCCGAATGTTCACCGCCTCGCCTGGAACTTCGTCGATCTCGACAATTTCTACGATACCGCCGAGGTGAGCGGCAATGGCTGGCCCTGGAGCACCTCGGCCCGCGAGTCCGACTATGGCACCAAGGCGCTGCCGGTGAACTATGCCGGGCGCGGCCTGTCCTATGACTGGGAAGGCACCAACCGCAACGTCAATGTCGGCATCGGCTCGCTCGCCGGCCGCAAGGCCGCCAACCCGCTCTATCCCGCCGACTCGAACCTGCTGCCCGGCACCGGCAACGTCGCAGCACCGGACGGACCGCACGGCCAGGTGCAGCGGGGCTATCTGTGGGACGCGGCGCTGCGCGCGGGGCTGAGCATCCGCAATTACGGCTTCTTCATCGATCTCGGCCGCTACAACCTCTCGGGCGCGCTGGCGAAATACGGCATTCCCGAGATCACCGACGCCTACGCCCAGAAGATCAAGGTCTCGTATTCCACCAACCCCGATCTCGCGCCCTATACCGATCCGTATTTCCGCGGGTTCGACAACACGATCGCCGATTACTACCGCGAGCAGGAATGGAGCCGCGAGTTCACCAACTATGTGCGCCACCACGACCTGCCCTCGCTCGAACTGGTGCGGCTGATGCACGACCACACCGGCAATTTCACCACCGCGCAGAACGGCGTGAACACGCCGGGCCTGCAGATCGCCGACAACGACTATGCGGTGGGCAAGCTGATCCAGACCGTCGCGCATTCCCCCTATGCCTCATCGACCCTGATCTTCATCGTCGAGGACGACGCGCAGGACGGGCCGGATCATGTCGACGGGCATCGCAGCGAGGCCTTCGTGGTCGGGCCCTATGTGCGCCATCATGCCGTGGTTTCGGCGCGCTACAGCACGGTGAACATGATCCGCACGATGGAGGACATTCTCGGCATCGGGCCGATGACGCTGAACGACGCCTACGAACGGCCGATGACGGCGGTCTTCAGCCGCGACGACCGGAAGTGGACGTTCAACGCCGCCGTGCCGCAGCCGCTGACCGCGACGACGCTGCCGATCACGACGCAGCCGCAGCAGGACGAGCCGGAGTGGCAGCCGCTCCACAACGCCGCCTGGTGGGCGAAGAAGACCAGGGGGTATGACTGGCGCAAGGAAGACGCCATTCCCGCGGTCGCCTACGACCACATCCTCTGGGAGGGCATGATGCCCGGCAAGCCCTACCCGACCGAGCGCAACGGCCGCGATTACGCGCGGTAACGCCTGATGGATACCGGGCGGCGGCACCGCCGCCCCGGCCCCGCGACAAGGGAAACCGGCCGGAGCGGCGTGCTCCGGCCGGTTTTTTCATGGCAGTCGCGCGGGGCGTTGCGAGGCTGCGCGCCGGATCAGAATGTCATCCTGACGCCGCCATAGCCGGCGATTGGGCGGCCGGGATTGGCGGTGCGCGGATCGGTCACGCCGCCGGGGACGAAATTCCACGGCACGTCGGCGACCGGGCCGAACCCGCCATAGGTCTGATACGACAGGTTGGTCACGTTATCGACCATCGCGAAGACGGTGAGCCGCGGGGTGAGCTTGTAGGAGGCATAGACGTTGAACACCGCGTAGCCGCCGACGGGCTTGGTCAGGTTCGCCTCGTCGCCGAAGCGGTACTGGCTCGATTGCAGGATGGCGGTGGTGCCGAGCAGCAGCCGCTCGGTGAGCTTGTATGAAAGGTCGATCGTGCCGCGATTGGCGGGGATGCCGGGGATGCGGTCGCCGGGGACGACGTGGATCTGGCCGTTGGCATCGGCGGCGGGGTTGGAGGGGCTGTTGAGCGTCAGCGCGTTCTGGAACGTCGCGTCGATATGCGCGAAGCCGAGGCGCAGGCCGAGCCGGGGGCCGGCATAGGCGAGGTCCGCCTCGATCCCCTGGCGGCGGGTGGTGCCGCTGTTGGTGTAGAATTGCAGGTTCGGGTTGTAGAGGGTGGACTGGTAGATGATGTCGTCGTGCACATCGGTGCGGAACAGGTCGACATTCCAGCGCAGCGTGCCGCCGGCGAAGCGGGGGAGATGGCCGCGCGCGCCGAATTCGAAGGTGCGGGCGACGACCTGTTTCAGGTTCGGATCGCCGACGAAGAAGTTCAGCAGCGAGCACGGGTTGGCCGCGCTGGCGCAGGAGAGTTCGGTCGGCGTCGGGTTGCGGTTGGTTTCGTCGACGCTGCCATAAAGGTCGAGCGTCTTCAGCGCGTGCCAGGTCAGGCCGAGCTGCGGGTTGAACCGGTCATAGGCGTGATGGCCGGAAACCGGGCCGCCGAGCTTGTCCGCGAGGTCGATCTCGGCATTGTTGAACCGCCCGGCGAGGGTGAGGTCGAGCCGCGGGGCGAGGGTGAACACGTCGTTGAAGAACAGGCCGAAATAACGAGTCGTCGTCGCCACCTGCACCGGGTTGACGCCGTATGCCGGCTGGTCGACCGTTACACCCGGGCCGATGAAGAGATGCGTGACCGGCGTGATCCCGCCGATCTGGGTGAAGGCGTTGAACATGGTGTTGGAGCCGTCGAAGCTCGCGCCGATGGTCAGGTGGTTGGGGTGGCGCAGCAGCCGGCTGTCGTTGATGAGCTGGACCGAGGCGCCATAAGCCTGCTGGTCGATGCCCTCGTTGACGAGGCCGGAATAGATCCCGCCATTGAGGAAGTCGGGCACCGCGGCGCCGCCGCGCGTCGTCACCACCTCGCTGGTGCCGGCGTTGCAGAGGGTGCCGGGCTGGCCGGGGCAGGCGGCGAGTTCCTGGGTCACGCCGTTCGGCAGGCGCTGCGAGAGATCGGCGAAATAGGCCAGGGCGTCGAGCGCGGTATCGCCGTCGAGCGCGTAGCGCGCGGTGGCGCGGGTGGCGATGTATTTGTTGTAGACGGTGTTGGGGCCGGAGAAGATGCTGGCGATGTCGTAATTCAGCGCCTGCACCGGGGTGGCGCCGGGATTGCCGATCGCGTTGTCGGCGGCGATGACGCCGAGATGCAGCTCGGCGCGCGCGTTGCGCCAGCCGAGATCGGCATAGACCCGGGCGAGGCGGGAGGATTGGGTCTGGCGGAAACCCGCATCGTGGACGACGTCGGCGGCGAGATAGGCGGCGGTGCCGGCGCGGTGCGCGCCATATTGCAGGCTGCCGCCGGCGCGGCCGTAGGAGCCGCCATAGACCGAAACCTCGCCGCCAGGTGCAGTGAATCCGTTCTTGAGCGTGACATCGAGCGCGCCGCCGAGCGCGTTGAGCCCGAAGGCGGGATTGGCCGGCTGGAGGCTCGCGCTGCGGATCGCCTCCGGCGGGATCAGGTCCCAGTTCACGGTGTCGCCGAACGGGTCATTGAAGCGCATTCCGTCGAGATAGACGGCGACGCCCTCGGCCGTGCCGGTGACCGGCGAGGCGGTGAAGCCGTGGAAGTTGATGTCCGGCTGGAACGAATTGCCGTCGACATCGCTGATCGAGGCGCTGGGCACCGCGGCGAGAATGGCGTCGGTCAGGCTTGGAATCCCGGTGCGGTCGATCTCGGCCGCGCCGAGGACGTGGGTGGCCTGGGGCAGCCTGTCGCGCCCGATCGCCGAGCCGGGCAGCGGGGTTGTGGCGATGACGTCGACCTGCGGCACCTGGACGATGGCGGCGGCCGGCACGAGCGACGCGGCCGGCACGGCCTGGGCGCGGGCGGTCGGCGCGAGGGCGCCCATCGAGAGGAGACAGGCGGTCAGGCGGCGGAACATGCGGTGACACTCCTGGGTCTGCGGCAATCCCTTCGGTCCGGAAGCCTTGGCGCCGGTCGGTCAGGATGGCGATGGGACGATGACGCCGCGCATCGCCCTTGCTCCGGGCGGGTCGGCGCGCCGGTCAATTTTTAGTTATCGTTCGGCGACCCCGCCAGCGCCGCTCGCATCGCGCGCGACGGATATAATCAATTCTTCATTTTAGTTGTCGATGTGATAATTTTTAACAAAATGAACGAACGATCCGTCGATTACGCACCGAAACGGCCTTCCCGCCGCTTCCGTCACCGACGGGGCAGTTTCGAAAAGCAACACTCCGGCCAGGGTGGCCAGGGTTGCGGCGTGGACGCAGACCGGCTTTTCGATCTAGCCTCCTCGCCAGCGGTGCGCGTTCGGGACGCCGCAAGTCAAGCCCGGCCGCAAGACGGGCGACAAAGGAGGAAAACAGTGCAGTACAGCCGCGAGTTTCTGCTCGACAGCTACCGGACGATGGCGACCATCCGGCGCTTCGAGGATCGGGTTCATGATGAGTTCGCGACGGGAAAAATCCCCGGCTTCGTGCATCTCTATGCCGGCGAGGAAGCCTCCGCCGTCGGCGTCTGCTCGCATCTCGACGAGCGCGACGTGATCGCCTCGACCCATCGCGGGCATGGCCACTGCATCGCCAAGGGGTGCGACGTCACCGGCATGATGAAGGAGATTTACGGCCGCCGGGGCGGGCTGTGCGCGGGCAAGGGCGGGTCGATGCACATCGCCGATCTCTCGAAGGGCATGCTGGGCGCCAACGGCATCGTCGGCGGCGGGCCGCCGCTGGTCTGCGGCGCGGCGCTGACCGCGAAGACGCTCAAGACCGGGGGCGTCGCGGTCGCTTTCGTCGGCGATGGCGGCTCCAACCAGGGCACCACGCTCGAATCCTACAACCTCGCCAAGGTGTGGAACCTGCCGGTGCTGTTCGTGGTGGAAGACAACGGCTACGCGGAATCGACGGCCAGCGGCTGGTCGGTCGGCGGCACCCAGGCGGGCCGCGCCGCCGGGTTCGGGATTCCCTGTGTCGAGGTGGACGGGTTCGATTTCTTCGCCGTCTACGAGGCGGCGCGCGACCTCATCGCCCGCGCGCGCAATGGCGGCGGGCCCGGCATGCTGCATGCGACGCTGACCCGCTTCTATGGCCATTTCGAGGGCGATGCGATGACCTATCGCGCCGCCGACGAGATTGCCCGGCTGCGCGCCGAGAAGGACAGTCTCAAGATTTTCCGCGCCAAGGTCGGGCCTGGCGGCACCGCCTCGCCGGGGGATTTCGACGCCGTCGACGCCGAGGTGACGGCCGCGATCGACGCCGCGGTGCTCGCCGCCGAGACCGACGCGCCGCCGACCGAGGCGGACCTGCTCACCGACGTCTATGTCAGCTACTGACCAAATCGACCGGGGAAACACACCATGGCCAAGAAAACCTATCGCCAGGCGATCAACGAGGCGATTGCCAGCGAGATGCGGCGCGACCCGCGCGTGATCGTGATGGGTGAGGACAATGCCGGCGGCGCCGGCGCGCCGGGCGAGCAGGATGCCTGGGGCGGCGTGCTCGGCGTCACCAAGGGGCTGATCGGCGAGTTCGGCGCCGAGCGCGTGCTCGACACGCCGATTACCGAGAGCGCCTTCATCGGTGCGGCCGCCGGGGCGGCCGCGACCGGGCTGCGGCCGGTGGCCGAGCTGATGTTCATCGATTTCATGGGCGTCTGCTTCGACCAGATCTTCAACCAGGCCGCCAAGTTCCGCTACATGTTCGGCGGCCGCGCCGTCACCCCGCTGGTGATCCGCACCATGTATGGCGCGGGGTTCCGCGCCGCCTCGCAGCACAGCCAGTCACTCTACCCGATCTTTACCCATATTCCGGGGCTCAAGGTGGTGCTGCCCTCTTCGCCCTATGACGCGAAGGGGCTGCTGATCCAGGCGATCCGCGACGACGACCCGGTGATCTTCTGCGAGCACAAGGTGCTCTACGACGAGACCGGCGAGGTGCCGGACGAGGCCTATACGATCCCGTTCGGCGAGGCGAACCTGACCCGCGAGGGCAAGGACCTGACCATCGTCGCCTTCGGGCGGATGGTGAATTTCGCCAACCAGGCGGCCGACCAGCTCCGCCGCGACGGGATTTCCGCCACCGTGATCGACCCGCGCACCACCTCGCCGCTCGATTCCGAGACCATTCTCGACTGCGTCGCCGAGACCGGCCGGCTGGTGGTGGTGGACGAGGCCAGCCCCCGCTGCTCGATGGCGGCGGATATCTCCCGCCTCGTCGCCGAGGAGGCGTTCTCCCACCTCAAGGCGCCGATCCGCACGATCACGCCGCCGCACACGCCGGTGCCCTTCTCGCCGCAGCTCGAGGATCTCTACGTGCCCGG
>NZ_CAJQZK010000015.1:0-84025 GCF_907164655.1 Acidocella sp. C78 | reverse complement strand
CAACGACGAGCCGCCCCATCGTCACGCCACCCCGGGGCGAGGGCGCCGCGCAGCCAGGCCAGCACCGCGCCCGGCCTGCCGCCGAAATCGCGATGCACGTGCAGCCCGTGCCCGCCTTGTGCCTTCGCCGCCGCGATCGCCTCCTCGTCGGTCACGTCATCGCCGACGAACACCGGCACCCGCCCGGCGAAGGGCGGCCGCGCCATGAACCACTCCAGCGCGCGCCCCCTTGCCCGCGCCGCGCGGCGGATTTCCCAGGCCATGTTTGCTGCCAGCAATTCCACCTCCGGCGATGCCGCGATCATCGCCCGATCGTCTCGCCCAGCGCCGCCCCGGCTCCGGGTGCCGCCCGGTAATGCGCGACCAGCGAGGCCGATTTCACCTCGATCCGCACGCCCGGATGCGCCGCCGCCGCCTCCTCCAGCGCCGCCCGCCACGCCGGCCGGTTCGCCGTCTCGCGCAGCGGATGATGGATCGCCCCCGCCGCGTCGCGCAGCACGAAGCCGTGCTCGGCGCCGGCGGGGAAGGGCGGTCCGGTCACCGCGTCGATCTGCGCGAGAGTCCGCCCCGAGAGAATCGCCAGCGCCCCGTCGCGCTGCGCCGCCAGCCCGCCCAGCATCGCGCCGAGCCCCGCGGGCACCGCCACCTCCTCCGCCGTCGGGGCAAACTCCAGCAACGTGCCGTCCAGGTCGAGGAACAGCGCGTGCTCGCGCGTCAGGATCGGTTCCATCCCCCGAAATGGGCATGGATGATGCCCCGATCAAGCAACGAGACCGGTTCGGCGGCGGAACGCTACCGCCGCGCCGCGGGCCACGAGAGCAGATCGTGCCCCATCAGCATCGGCACCCGCAGCAGCACATGCCCGTCATGCACGATGTCGATCGGCGGCTCCTCGGTGATCGAGCGGAACCGCGGCGCATACCGTTTCTCGATCGCCACGACCGATCCCGGCATCGCCGCGATCAGGATATCCTCCCCGATCAGCGATTGCGGCGGCGTAGTCACGCCGAATTCGTGCGGATTGCCCTCGAACACCGTCATCCGCATCCCCGGCCCGACCGCATAGGCGATCTTCCCCGCATCGAACCAGCGCAGCGCCGCGAGCGCCAGCCCCGGCCGGTCGAGCTGCCCGCGCGCCTTGAGCGCCGCGCGGAAGCTGGTCCAGTCGATCGCCTGCAAGGTGGGGGACTTGCCCTGCGGAAACATCGCGTCGAACCCCGGCACGATGCCCACCCGCACCTGCAAGGCGATGAACAGCACCGCCACCGCCAGCAGCGCCGCCGTTCCCGTCGCCGCCCGCCCGATCCACCGCCGCATCGCCCCGCGCTGCCGCACGACCCAGTCGCCGAGCAGCGGAAACAGCATCAGATAGCCCGGCGCCGCCCAGTGGAATAAAATCTTGCGCGACGACCACAGCCCGATCAGCGAGAACAGCACGACCGGCACCACGCCGAGCCAGGCCAGCAGCCGCGCCCGCCGGTCGCTCCCCGCAACCCGCCGATCATCAGCCCGATCATCGGCACGAAGATCCAGGGCGCGATGAACAGCGCCTCCCCGCCCCAGATCGCGAAGGGCCGCAGCGGATGCAGCGCCAGCCCCGCCGCCCGGTCGCCCTGATACCCGAACGAGGCCCAGCCGTTCAGCGCGTTCCAGATCACCACCGGCGAGAACATCCCCGCCGCCAGCACGCAGGCCACCCATGGCCCCGGCGTCGCCAGCGCCCGCCGCGCCCGCGCATCCGCCAGCAGGAAGAGCAGCGCCCCCGCCAGCACCAGCACCGCGTTATATTTCGACGCCATCGCGAGCCCGATCAGAATGCCCGCCAGCGGCCAGAAATCAGGGTCGGGCGCGGCCTCCAGCTCCGTCCGCCCGATCCCCAGCGCCCGCGCCAGCGCCCAGGCGGCGCCGACCAGGAAAAAGTCCAGCGGCCCGTCCGGCAGCACCCAGGTGCCGAAGGCGAGCGAGAACACCGGCGAGATGTTCAGCCCGATCACCGCCCACACCCCCGCCGCCGGTGAGAACAGGCGCCGCGTCAGCCCGTACATCAACCCGCTCGTCGCCGCGAACAGCGCGATGAACGGCAGCCGCACGATGAACGGCGCGTGCAGCCCGCTCACCCGCTGGATGCCGAGTTCCATCCACCACGAGACCGGCGGATGGTCGAAATACGAAAGCTGGAACGTGTGCGCGGCGGCGACCATGTAGCTCTCGTCGATCCCGAGCCCCATGCCGGCGGCCAGCACCAGCCGCGCCAGCGTCGCGGCGAGAATGACGAGCAGCGCGGCGCCGCCCGGTGTCATCTGCTTCATGACCGCATCGCATGGGCGAGCCGCGCCGGCCGGTCAAGCGCCGCCGCCCCGTCCTCACGCGAGCCTGACTTGCCGCGCGCCGAATCCCGCCCTAACACCAGCGCTCCACGGAGGTTCACGATGTCCCGATCCGCTCTCGACCGCCGCGCCATGCTCGGCCTCTCCGGCCTCGCCCTCGGCGGCCTCTCCGGCCTCGCCCTCGGCGGCCTCGCCATGCCCTCTGCCTGGGCCGACAGCGCCCCCGCCGGCCCTTCCATCATCCCGCTCGAAGGCCATTTGCCGCCGCTCGCCTTGCACATGCAGGATGTCGAAACCGGCCGCCCCGTCACCCAGGCCGCCTTCCACTGCCATCCGGTGATCCTCTATTTCGGCTTCACCCGCTGCCCTGACACCTGCCCGCTGACCATGCAGAACGCGGCGAAACTCATCCCCCTGCTCGGCAAGCACGGGAAGGATCTGCGGGTCGTCTTCGTCACCATCGACCTCGCCTACGACACCGCCGCCCGCCTCAGGACGTTCATGGCGAAATTCGGCCCCCCGCCGGTCTTCACCGGCCTGCGCGGCACCCCTGCCGAACTCGCGGCGGCGGCGAAGCGTTTCGGCGTCTATTACCGCGCCCCCACCGGTCCCGATTCGCCCGACCCCGAATCCGCCATCCGCCACAGCAGCGCCACCTATCTCTTCGGGCCGGACGGTCGCGCCATCGCCCTCCTCGCCACCTTCCCCTCCTCGCGCCCCGACCTGCCGGGCGTCGCCGCCCTCATCCGCAAGACGATGGACAAATCCTGATGCGCCGCCTCCTCACCGCCCTCGCGGCGTGCCTGGTCCCGGTCCTCGCCGCCGCCGCCCCCACCCCCGCCGTCACGGCGAAGGACGGCTGGTTCCGCTACCTGTTGCCGCAGATCCCGGCCGCCGGCTTCGTCACCCTCGCCAATGCGGGCGATGCGCCGGCGGTGCTGGTGGGCGCCAGCTCGCCCGCCTGCGGCAGCGTCATGCTGCATCGCAGCATGAACCGCAGCGGGATGGACATGATGATCCATGTGAAATCCATCATCATCCCCGCCCATGGCAGCTTCCGCTTCTCTCCCGGCGCCTATCACCTGATGTGCATGAAACCGCGCATGACGGTGGGCGGCACGGCCCATGTCACCCTGACCTTTGCCGCCGCGCCGCCGCTCACAGTGACCTTCACCGTCTATGGCGCCGATGGGCACCCCAGCAGCCGGTAAGATCCCCCTCGTGTCGCGTCTCCGCCGGGCGCTGCTCGCCGCCCTGCTCCTGTCGCCAACGCTCGCTCCCGCCGCCGCGCCGCCGGACGGCAGCCCGGCGGGCAACGCAGAATTGGGCAAAAATATCGTCGTCCACGGCACGGCGGGCGGGGTGCTGCCCTGCATGGTCTGTCACGGCACCGATCTCGCCGGCAACCCGGCCATCGGCGCCCCGCGCCTCGCCGGCCTGAAGCCGGCCACGACGCTCGCGGCGCTGTCCGCCATCGCCGCGGGACGGCAGGGGAAAAACTACGTGATGCGCAACATCGCCCACGCGCTCACCGGCGCCGACCGCGCCGCCATCGCCGCCTATCTCGCCACCCTCGGCGCGCGCGGATGATCGCCCGCCGCGCCTTTACCCGCGCCGGCATCGGCGCTGTCGCATTCCTCCCGCTCGCCGCCTGTCACAAGGACTGGACCCTCTGCGCGCAGGACCTGAAGCCCGGCGCCACCGTCGCCGATCTCCGCCTCACCATGACCGAGGCCGAAACCGGCCGCATCGTCACCGCGGCGGATTTTCGCGGCAAGGTGGTGCTGCTCTATTTCGGCTACACCAACTGCCCGGATGTCTGCCCGATCACCCTGCAGGAAACCGCCCGCATCCTCGGCCGGCTCGGCCGCAAGGCCGATCAGGTGCGCGTCCTCTTCGTCACCGTCGATCCGCAACGCGATACCGATGCCGTGCTGTCGCATTATCTCGCGCTGTTCGGCCGCCCCGAATTCACCGGCCTGCGCGGCACCCCGGCACAACTGCATGCCCTCGCGGCGCGCTGCCACGCCGCCTATGCGGTGCATCCCTCGGCCGATCCGGCGCGCTACACCGTCACCCACACCGCGGCCGCCTATGTGTTCGACCGCGCCGGCAAGCCGCAATTCATCTGCGCCGGCCTGTCCTCGAAAACGCCCGACCTGCCCGGCATCACCAACGACCTCGCCCACCTCATCGGCTGAAAATCATCGTCTGATCCCTCACGCCGCCGCAGTGAGGCGGGCAGGGCAGGGGCAGGAAAAAATTACCCGAGCCGCGCCAGCCAGCCCAGCACGCCGCCCGGCTTGGTCCGGTTCACCGCCTCGATATCGGCGGCCAGCGCCTTGTAGTCCGGGTGCCGCGTCAGCCCGAGATCGGGAATGATGAACCGCGCCCGTCCCTTGGCGTCGAACACGTAGACCAGCGCCGAATGCACCACCTGGTATTTCTGCGGATCGGGCGAGGGATGCACCGAGGCCACTACCCGATACCGCCGCGTCAGCCGGTAGATCTGGTCCGGCGTGCCCCGCAGGCCGAGGAAGTGGCTGTCGAACAGCGCCACATATTTCGCCAGCACCGCATCGGTGTCCCGCTTCGGATCGATGGTGACGAACAGGAACACCACCTTCTTCGCCGCCGGGCCGAGCGCGCGGAACAGCATGTGCAGCTTGTAGAGCGTGTCGGGGCAGACATCCGGGCAGTTGGTGTAGCCGAAATAGAGCAGCACCGTCTTGCCGCGGAAGCTCCTTGCGGTGACGGTCTTTCCACTCTCCGCCTCGGTCATGGTGAAGCCGAGCGGCGGCACCAGCCCGCTCACCTCCACCACCCCGCCCTTGCCGAGCGGCACGCCGGTCAGCTTCGCCTGCCCACCAGTCGCGGCAAACGCCGGGGTCAGGGCGAAGCCGGCGCAGAGCAGCAGGGCGGCGAGGGCGCGGATCATGCCGCCGGCTCGCCGATCTTCCGCTTCAGCGCCTCGTTCACCAGCGCCGGATTGCCCTTGCCCTGCATCGCCTTCATCACCTGGCCGACGAAGAAGCCGAACAGCTTGTCCTTGCCCGCCTTGTATTCCGCGAGCTTGTCGGCATTGGCGGCGATCACCCGGTCGATCGCCGCGTCGATCGCGCCGGTATCCGTCACCTGCTTCAGCCCGCGCGCCTCGACGATCGCGCCCGCCGCATCGCCGGTGTCGAACATCAGCTCCAGCACCTCCTTGGCGATCTTGCCGTTGATCGTGTTGTCGGTGATCAGGTCGAGCAGCTCACCGAGCCGGGCGGCGGTCACCGGCGAGGTCTCGATGCTCGCCCCGGTGCGGTTGAGATGGGCGAAGAAATCGCCGAGCATCCAGTTCGCCACCAGCTTCGCATCGCGCCCGGCGGCGACGGTCTCGAAGAAATCCGCCGTCACCTGCTCCATCACGAAAATCGACGCCTCGTAGCGCGACAGGCCGAAATCGCGCATCAGCCGCGCCCGCTTCGCGTCCGGCAGTTCCGGCAGCGTCGCCTTCAGCGACTCCACCCATGCCTCCTCCAGCACCAGCGGCAGCAGGTCCGGCTCGGGGAAATAGCGGTAGTCGTGCGCGTCCTCCTTGCTCCGCATCGAGCGGGTGACGCCGCGCGCCGGCTCGAACAGCCGCGTCTCCTGATCCACAGTTCCGCCGGCTTCCCAGATCTCGATCTGCCGCTTCGCCTCCGCCTCGATCGCCTGCATCACGAAGCGGATCGAGTTGACGTTCTTGATCTCGCAGCGCGTGCGGAACGGCTCGCCATGCTTGCGCACCGACACATTCACGTCCGCCCGCATCGAGCCCTCGTCCATGTTGCCGTCGCAGGTGCCGAGATAGCGCAGAATGGTGCGCAGCTTGCGCAGATAGGCGCCGGCCTCTTCCGGCGAGCGCATGTCCGGCTCGCTGACGATCTCCATCAGCGCCACACCCGAGCGGTTGAGATCGATCAGCGACTTGCTCGGATGCTGGTCATGCATCGACTTGCCGGCATCCTGCTCCAGATGCAGCCGCGTGATCCCGATCGTCCGCGTCTCGCCCGATTCGAGTTCGATCTCGATCGCCCCGGCGCCCACGATCGGATGTTCGTACTGGCTGATCTGATAGCCCTGCGGCAGGTCGGCGTAGAAATAGTTCTTCCGGTCGAACCGCGAGACGAGGTTGATATGCGCGGCCAGCCCCAGCCCGGTGCGCACCGCCTGCGCCACGCATTCGCGGTTGATCACCGGCAGCATCCCCGGAAACCCGGCATCGACGAAGCTCACCTGGCTGTTCGGTTCGGCGCCGAACGCCGTCGCCGCCCCGCTGAACAGTTTCGAGCGCGAAATCACCTGGGCATGCACCTCAAGCCCGATCACCAGCTCCCACGCGCCGGTCGTCCCCTCGATCACGTAGCTCATGCCGCACCTCCCGCGATCACGCCCGGCCGGTGCGCAAACCCCGCCGCCCGCTCCAGCACCGATGACACGGCGAACACCGTCTCCTCGTCGAAATGCCGCCCCAGCACCTGCAAGCCGAGCGGCAGGCCCGCCGCATCCAGCCCCGCCGGCACGCTCATCCCCGGCACGCCGGCGAGCGAGGCCGGCACGGTGAACACGTCGTTCAGATACATCGTCACCGGATCGTCCATCTTCTCGCCCAGCGCGAACGCCGCCGAGGGCGCGGTCGGCGTCAGCAGCGCGTCCACCTTCCCGAACGCCTCCTGGAAATCCCGCAGGATCAGCGCCCGCACCTTCTGCGCCTTCAGGTAATACGCGTCGTAATACCCGGCCGAGAGCACATAGGTCCCGATCATGATCCGCCGCTTCACCTCCGCGCCGAAGCCCGCCGCCCGCGTCCGCTCGTAAAGATCGATCAGGTCCTTGCCCTCGATGCGCGCGCCGAACCGCACCCCGTCATACCGCGCGAGGTTCGACGACGCCTCGGCGGGTGCGACGATGTAATACACCGGCAGCCCGTATTTCGTGTGCGGCAGCGAAACGTCGACGATCTCCGCCCCCTCCCGCCGCAGCCAGTCGATCCCGTCCTGCCACAGTTTCTCGATCTCGCGCGGCATGCCCTCCACGCGATACTCCGCCGGAATCCCGATCCGGAGCCCCTTCACCCCGCGCCCGCACGCCGCCCGGAAATCCGGCACCGCCCGCTCCGCCGAGGTCGAATCCTTCGGATCGAACCCGCTCATCTCGCGCAGCAGAATGGCGCAATCCTCCACCGTCCGCGCCATCGGCCCCGCCTGGTCCAGCGACGAGGCAAACGCGATGATCCCGAACCGCGAGCACCGCCCATAGGTCGGCTTGATCCCGGCGATCCCGCTGAACGCCGCCGGCTGGCGGATCGACCCGCCGGTATCCGTCCCCGTCGCCCCCATCGCCATCCGCGCCGCCACCGCCGCCGCCGACCCGCCGGACGACCCACCCGGCGTCAGCTTCGCGCCATCCGCCCGCTGCCACGGATTCTCCACCGGCCCGTAGCCCGACGTGATGTTGGACGATCCCATCGCGAACTCGTCGAGATTGGCCTTGCCCAGCATCACCGCCCCGGCCGCCTTCAGCCTGGCCGACACCGTGCTCTCATACGGCGGCACGAACGGCTCCAGGATCTTCGATCCCGCCGTCGTCCGCACCCCCTCGGTGCAGAACAGATCCTTCATCGCGATCGGGATACCCGCCAGGGCAGGGGCCTCGCCCTTCGCCCGCGCATCATCCGCCGCCCGCGCCTGCTCCAGCGCCAGCTCCGGCGTCGTCGTGATGAACGCGTTCAGCCGCGGATTGAGCGCCTCCACCGCCGCCACATGCGCCTCGGTCAGTTCCACCGCCGAAACCGTCTTCGCCGCCAGCGCGTCCAGCGCCGCGGCGATCGTCATGTCCAATACGCTCATTCCACCACCTTCGGCACCGCAAAGAAATCGCCGATCCGCTCCGGCGCGTTCGCCAGCACGCGGTCGGGATACTGCCCGTCCGTCACCGCGTCCTCGCGCATCCTGAGCGCCATCTGCGCCCCGCCCGACAGCGGTGCGACCCCTTCAACATCCACTTCCGCCAATTGTTCCACATAGCCGAGAATCGCGTTGAGTTCGCCGGCGAGCCGCGGCACCTCGTCCTCATCCAGCCGGATACGGGCGAGTTTCGCGATGCGGCGCACCGTCGCGTGATCGAGAGACATGACTGATCCCTTGGGTTTCTGAGCGCGCTGGACCATAAACGCGCGCATGACACTGTTCAACCTGACCGACCTCGCCTCAACCCTGCCCCGCAACGCAAGGCTGATCGGCCTCGACCCCGGATCGAAGATCATCGGCATCGCCCTCTCCGATGTCGGCCGCCGCCTCGCCACCCCCTACGGCGCCATGAAGCGCGGCAAGCTCGCCGACGCCGCCGCCACCATTCTCGACATCGCCCGCAAGGAAGGGGCCGCCGCCATCGTCATCGGCCTGCCCCTCTCGATGGACGGCTCCTTCGGCCCCGCCGCCCAGGCCGCGCGCGACTGGGCGCACGCCATCGCCCGCGAAACCGGCCTCCCCGTCGCGATGATGGACGAACGCCTCTCCTCCGCCGCCGTCAACCGCGCCCTCATCGAGGCCGACCTCTCCCGCGCCAAACGCGCCGGACGGGTCGACGCCGCCGCCGCCTCCTACATGCTCCAGGGCGCGCTCGACCTGCTGAACGAACCCCGCCCCCCGGAATGATCGCCGAACAATGACCCCCACACCGTGAACCAGGCCGGCATCCTCGCCCTCCTCGCCGCCGCCGCCACCCTCGAAGTCGGCGGCGACGCCCTGATGCGCGCCGCCCTCCACCAGCACGGCCTCGCCCGCGCCCCCTTCCTCGCCGCCGGCATCCTCGTCCTCGCCGCCTACGGACTCGTGGTCAATCTCGGCCCGTGGGATTTCGGCCGCGTCCTCGGCGTCTACGTCGTCCTCTTCTTCCTCGCCGCCCAGCTGGTGAACTGGCTCGGCTTCGGCCTCCGCCCATCCCCGCCCATCCTCCTCGGCGGCGCCCTCATCTGCGCCGGCGGCCTGGTGATGACCCTCTGGCGATGACCATCCACGCCCACATGTTCTGGCACGGCGACCCACCCCGCCGCCTCGAACGCCTCGCCATCCGCAGCGTCCTCGCCCAGGGCTACGCCCTCACCCTCTGGAGCTACGCCCCGCTCCCCAACCTCCCGCCCGGCCTCATTGCGGCCGACGCCGCCGAAATCCTCCCCCGCTCCGCCCTCTTCACCAACCGCCGCGGTTCCATCGCCAGCTTCACCGACTGGTTCCGCTACATCGTCCTCTCCCGCCACGGCGGCCTCTGGACCGATTCCGACGTCATCGCGCTGCGCCCCGCATCCGACCTCCCGGCGCGCAAATTCCTTGTCACCCAGCGCGAATGGTTCCACCGCCGCCTCCGCCCCCGCGGCTGGAAAACCACCCTCAACAACAACGTCATCTTCAACCCCACCCCCGAACCGGGCGACCTCGTCGATCTCGCCCGCGCCCTCGCCGAACGCTTCCCCAAATCCGCGATCGACTGGGGCGAACTCGGCCCCGACCTGCTGACCGCGCTGTCGCGCCTCCACCCCGCCCACGGCTACGCCATCATGCCGCCCGCCTTCGCCAACCCGGTCGGCTACTGGCAAAGCCCCGCCGCCCTGCTGCGCCCCAACCCGCCCCGCCTGAGCACGCCAAACCTGAAACCCGAAACCGCCTTCCTCCACGCCTATGGCGAAATGTGGCGCCGCGCCGGCATCTCCCCCGACGCCCCGTTCCCCCCCGGCAGCCTCCTCGCCACCCTCGCCAAAACTTTCGGCGAGCCCAACCCCTGACTCTGCCCCGCGTCCGTCACCAAAACAATACTGAACGTTAGTCTTTCTCACCCTCCCGTCCTCATGGCACCTTCGCCCGATGCCGCAGGAGAGCGAGACAATGCCCGACACCACCCCCCGACCATCCCACCCGACGCGCCCACCCCCAACGCCACCGCAACCGACGCCACCGCAACCGACATCCTCACCCTCGTGATCGAAACCTTCATCATCCCCTTCGAAGGCTTCTCTCCCACCCCCTACCGCGACGCCGCCGGCACCTGGACCATCGGCTACGGCTCCACACGCGACGACACCAACGCCCCCGTCACCCAGACAACCCCGCCCATCACCCGCGCCACCGCCGAAACCCTCGCCCGCCGCGACCTCGCGAACGCTCGCCAGACCGTCACCCACGCCGTCACCGTCCCCCTGACCCCCAACCAGCAGGCCGCCCTCATCGACTTCGTCTACAACCTCGGCGCCGGCAATTTTCTCCGCTCCACCCTGCTCCGCCTCCTGAACCAGGGCGACTACAAAGCCGCCGCCGCCCAATTCCCCCGCTGGGACCTCGCCAACGGATGTTTGCTCCCCGGCCTCCGGCGGCGACGCGAGGCGGAAGCGGCGCTTTTCTCCTCCGTTACGGCGGTGGGGGAGGGGTGAGGTGTTGCGGTCAGGGAGCGTTGCGAATGTGTGATTCGGGCCGGAAGCAAAAAATCCGTTATGGGGCGGTAACTCGCAGAAAGCCGACACCGCCTGACCGCCCATCTTTCTCAAAGTCAGATATCCATATCTATCAACGCGCTATCGTCTCCGGGTGCCGCGCAAATCCTGAATCACGCTCCATTCGTTGGCTTGCTCCGGGCATGCAAGCACGTTATCCGTAATAAAACGCATGGATACTGCCAGCCAAAACGACGACGGAAAGCGGCCCTATCTCCCGCCGAGGCGAGCGGTTAAGTTCTGCTCTGCTGGGTTCGCGGGAACTTTGTTGATGGCCCCGCTCGTCCTGGTGCTCGATGTTTTGTATCTTTTGTTTGGTGATAATGGTCTGAACGTCTTCATGCCGGATGGCCTGCCCGTCGGCCCAGTCATTCTGTCGATCGCTTTCGCGATATTCGGCGTAACCTATGTGCGAAAAGTGTATGTTTACGGAACCGTCAAATGGATACGGCGGTTCCGGCGCGTGGCAACTTTATCGTCGCTTTTCGTATGGCTGCTGCTCTTTTGGAATGTATGGCAACTCATCCGCGCGCCCAATCAGGACGTTTTTGCATCATATCTGATATTTGTCGGCATGCTGGGTGTGGCCTTGGGACTCTCCGGTTTGATGTTATGGACCATCAATAGATATCGTTGCTACGATCCCAATTCCACGCCGGACGAATGGGAACTGCCGGAAGCCATCGCGCAGCAGGACAAACCGGGCGGCTAATAATCGTTCCTTGATCGAGGATGCGCGACGCCGGGCGGTACGGATCGACGTCGTCGACAACCGCGACGCCGGCAATTTCCTCCGCTCGACCCGGCTCCGCCTGCTGAACAACGGCGACGACAAAGCCGCCGCCGCCCAGTTCCCCCGCTGGGACCTCGCCAACGGAATTCCTCTCACCGGCCTCCGGCGGCGGCGCGAGGCGGAGGCGGCGCTGTTTTGTTCAGAGGCGGGGGTGGGAGAGGGTTAGAAAAATCAAACGAAAAAATCGCTTGAGATCAATTTGGTTTCAGATATCTTGAGCATATTCGTTAACTTCTTCAAAAACATTTTACAAAAATATGGTCAATTGAGGCAAAAAATGATATCGCAAAAAAAGATATGGTTTTTTATAATTGTTATATTGATTACGATAAATAAATTATATGAAAGCCAGAGTGATCCTGATGAGGAATTAGGAAATTCTGCTTTGATCTATTTGCATAAGTTAGCGTATTTTACGGCTAGTTATCAAGAAGCAACGAAAGATGACGACCAATTCGGCTGCTATCATTCATACAAAAATATACAAAAAATGGCACATAAGGCGCTTGTCAAAATGAATTTAATGTCGTTTCCGCCAAGAGATGCAGTTCAAGATGTTTCAAAAATACTGCATATTAGCCAGCTGACGCCCAATCAATGTTCAAATAAAATGTATGCACAAATTGAATTTATGATTTCAGGTGAATCAATAGTTGCGCTCAGATATGATTATGCGATCGGCGGTAGAAAATGGTATAAAGTGACAAGAGAGAATAAAATAGAAGCCGAAAACCCTCTCGAATATGCTCGGTCACTTAAAGATAAAAATTATTCGTGGGTTAGCGTGAGGCCGAAGGGAATGATTTTTATGATCGAGACTGATTGGAAGGCTGAAGCGGCTTCGTGTCAGATAGATGATCCAGCGATAGAGAATTCGGGTAATAATTTAAAGGCGGTAGAAGTAGACTATCGCAGAGTGAATGAAAGCAGCACAAAATCAGTTTATTTTTATCGAACCAAGGCTGAAGCAGAGACTTATAGCAAAAATAATTAATTATTTCAACCTTTATGTATTTAGAATATTATGAGACCTGAGTGATTCTATTGCGTCATAATTTATTCCTTGATCCGAAATTAGGTCTATATTACGGCCAAAAAATTTCTTGTAATTTGAGATTGTTTGACTCGTTGCTTGTGAAGATCCGCCAGTTACTAGAAATATTTTAGGGGGCGAAATGCGCACAAGCTCGGCGCGCTTAAGCAGAGTTTTAAACTCATAATCAGCCCCGGGCATAGAATAACCTATAAACGTCCATGTATCAGTTTTTTTCAAAACATATTCGGCTGTTTTCCAAGAATTTAGGTGCGCGGGAAAATCTAATGCCTTTCTATAGCTAAATGTCGCTAGTCTATTTCCTAGAGAATTCGATTGGCAACTTGGACAGTATTTTTGTTCTGTTTTATATTTATAGTCTTTTTCGGTATATTTATTAACTATATCCCAGTCTTTTTTGCTAAACTGAAGTTTTCACTGATTCGAAAGCAAATTCCCTGTATTTATCGGTGAACTTCGAGATCTGATTTTGCCGCTTACTGGACACGCATGGGGTCGATCCCGATCAGGGCGAAGGCGGTGGTTTGCAGCGACGTGGGGTTTGCCAGAGCGGTGAAGGTGGCGTTCGGCGCCTTGGGTAGGGAGGCGGTGTTGAGGGTCTGTGTGGCGAGATGCGCCATCAGGTCGGTGAAGCTCGAAATCGGCAGGTTCTGGTCGTTGCGGCGTCGCCCGCGCTTGCGATCGGCGGCCGGGGATATCGATGCGGGGGCAACCGGCGATGAGCGTTCAGTTTCCGCGCCTGGCCGGTCGTGATCCTGGAACAGCAGGGGCTTGAGGGCGTCGCGCAGATGCCATTCGACGTAATAGGCCATCATGCAGAGGAAGACGTGGGCACGCACCCGCGGCGAGAGCCAGTGATGCACCGGGCGGATCGCGAGATCGACCGATTTGAGGGACCGGAACGCCCGTTCCACCCGTGAGAGATCCTTGTAGGCTGACACGGCTTCGGTCTCGCTCATGACGTCCGCGCTCACACTGGTGCGGATGACATAGATGCCGTCGAGGGCCGCCTCGCGCGCGATGCTGGCGGCGTTGCGCTGGAAATCGAAGCGGCTGGCGGTGATGGTGAGATCGAAATGCTTGGCCATCTTGCGCTGGTTGATCACCGCCCCCACCGCCAGCCCGATCGCGGCCTCGCCATGAAGAGGAGCGCGTTTGCGCCGTGTCGCATCCCGGATCCGCGCCAGTTCCGTCTCGGTGGCCACGAGCAGCGCCTCGCGCTTGCGCCGTCGTTCGGTCGCCAGGGCGGCGTTGCGACAGGCGATCAGCCGCTCGCCCGGATAATCGGGCGACGTGATCGCGGCGATATCGCGCTCGTCGAACAGCGACATCTGCAGCGGTCCCTCGGCAAGATCCTGGATCTGCCCCGCGCGCAGGCAGCTGATCCAGTCCAGCCCCGCCGGCTTGATCGTCTCGCGGATCCGCGCCGTGGTGATCATTCCGCGATCACCCACCAGGACGACGCGCTCGAGATGGAACCGGCGCTTGAGTTTCTCCACCTGGGCGGCGATCGTCGCCGGATCGGCGGTGTTGCCTTCGAACACTTCCACTGCGATCGGCCGCCCCTCGCGATCGCACAGCAGACCATAGACGATCTGCGGCCGATCGGGCCGGTGATCCCGGCTGTATCCGTGGTGTGCCAGTTCGCAATGCCGGCCTTCGAGGTAGGATGAACTGACGTCGTAGAGCACCAGCGTGCCGTCGCGCAGATGGCGCCTTGCAAACTCCCGTTCGATCCGCCCCTGCTGCGTGCCCAGCCAGTCCAGCGCCGCATAGATCTCGCGCTCTTCAATGACACCGAGATCAAGCATCTGCCCGAGGCTCGATGTTGCGGTCTCCGGGTTCAGGCCGCGCAGGGTCGAGAGCTTCGATCCCGGCGCGATCACCCGGCCGGCGATCAGCGCCAGGGCGAGACTGCGCTCGCGCGACGCCCTCCGGCCCAGCAGGCGGGGTATCCCGAGCTTGCGCATCATCCCGAGTGCCGCCGCCACATGACCATGCGGCAGCGAACGCCGGATCTCCAGCGCCTGATCGGCACCACCAACCACCGCGCCACCCGCGAGCAGCGCTCGTAGGCCATCGATCAACGCGGGCGGCATCTGGCTCAGATTGGCGATGGTACGCTTGTGAACCTTCCGCCCCTCGCGGAAACTCTCCCGCAACAGCACGGCCGGCGCCGATCGGCCATTCGGAACCACATCGATGAACATAACCCGAGCGAATCACAGATCGAGTCGCACCGCAAGCCCCATTTATGGACACAAAACGCTCGCAAGAAATCAGCGCTACGCGAGGCTATCCGCCACGTTCAGGTCATTCCCAAGTAAAAACTTCAGGCTAAATCATGGCCATATATGTCGGAAACAAATTTTTTTATGAAATCGACTTGGAGTGCGGTTGGCCCATCAAGTCTTAGACCCTCGATATTTAAGAGATTTTTGGTAAATTGTGAGGCTAATGGCAGTCCGGCATGGTTAGAAAAACCTGCACCAACTATGAATGCGTGCTTTTTATCCATCATCGGTAATTTCTCAGTTGTTGGAGAAGGTAATGGAAAAATTATAAAAGCCTAACGTAATCCACAAGACAATACGCTGAGCGTATATTGGCCTAAAACAAGTGTGGTGTGATGCAACAAACCTCCTTGCCCACCCCCACCCCTCATGGGATTTTTGCACCCGTGACCACCCCAACCCCCACACCCCCCGGATTTTTGCTCCCCCGCTTCGAAACCTTCATCGAGGCGCTCTGCGCGCACATCGCCGCCGCGGGGCTGAAACACGGCGTCGCCGGGCCGGTCATCGTCCTCATCTGGCAGCGCCTCCGCCGCCTCGGCGCCCGCTTCGCCCGCCTCGCCGCCATCCCGGCCCGGCGGCGTAAAACCGCCCGCGCGGGCAGCGCCGGCCCGCGCTCGCCGCTCCCGCGCCGCTTCGCCTGGCTCACCCGCCTCATCCCCGGAACCGCCTCGGTCGCCGCCCAGTTCCGCGCCATGCTTGAAACCGAGGAAATGGCCGCCCTCGTCGCCGCCACCCCGCAAGCCGGGCGCATCCTCCGCCCGCTCTGCCACACGCTCGGCATCCGCCCGCCCACATGCCTCCGCCGCCCCCGCGCCAAACCCCGCGCGCCCAAACCCCGCGCGCCACAGCCCAAACCGCCCGAACCCCCCGCGCCGGCACATCCCGCGCCCAACCCGCTCTGGTCCCGCGCCCCCGGCGCAGCCCGCTTCAACCCCCCACGCCGGAAATTTCGCGCCTGACGCCGCCGCGCCCCATCACGCCCGATTTGTTGCGAATCCCAACAATCAGCCGGCCCGGCCGAACATCCGCTCAAGATCGCCCTGCGTCAGCCGCAAAACCGTCGGCCGCCCATGCGGGCAGGTCTGCGCGAGGGGAGTGGTCTCCATCGCCCGCAACAGCGCCTCCATCTCCGCGAAAACCAGCCGCCGCCCCGCCCGCACCGAACGATGACACGCCATGCGGATCAAAACCGCGTCCAGCCGCACCTCCAGCGCCGCCGCCGTCCCGCTCTCCGCCAGCGTGTCCGCCACATCCCGCGCCAACCCCGCCGGATCGGCCTTCGACAGCGCCGCCGGAACCGTCCGCACCAGCACCGCCCCCGGCCCGAACGCCTCGATCTCCAGCCCCAGAGCCGCCAGCGTCTCCGCCGCCTCCACCAGCCGCGAAACGTCCTCCGCCGCCAGCTCCACCACCGCCGGCGCCAGCAGCGCCTGCGCCGCAATCCCCCCGACTCCCGCTCCGCCCGCAGCCTTATCTCCGTCAGCCGCTCATGCGCCGCATGCTGGTCCACCAGAACCAGCGTCCCATCCCCGCTCTGCGCCAGAATATACGTCTCGAACACCTGCGCGATCGGCGTCCCCAGCGGATACTCCGGCCGCACCTCCGGCAAAACCTCCGGCACAACCCGCGCCGGCGGCAAATCCAGCCCGCGCAGCTCCGCCTCCGCGAACCCCCGCGCCGCCCGGCTCTCCGCTTGCGGATATCGCGGCATCGCCGCCGCCGCCGCCCAGCTCGTCCGTGGCAGCGAAACCGAAGGCGCCGCCCCCAGCTCCGCCGGCGTCGCCAGCCCCCGCTGCACCGCCCCGATCACCAGCGACCGCACCGCATCCGGGTTCGCGAACCGCAGCTCCGCCTTCGCCGGATGCACGTTCACATCCAGCATCTCCGCCGGAATCTCCAGCCATAAAGCCGCCAGCGGATGCCGCCCCGCCGGAATCCGCTCCCGATACGCCAGCCGCAGCGCCATCCGCAAAAGCGGGTCCCGCACCGGCCGCCCGTTTACCACCATGTGCTGGTGCCGCCCCGCCGCCCGCGTCAGACTCGCCGGCGAAATGAACCCCCGCAGCACAACCTCCTCCCGAGCCGCCTCGATCTCCAGCAGCCGCTCCGCATCCCCCCGCCCATAAATCGCCGCCACCCGCTCCCGCCGGTCCTGCGCCGGCAGCTCGAACCGCGCCACCCCGTCGATCGTCAGCGAAAACCCAACCCCCGGCGCCGCCAGCGCCAGGTGCCGCACCGCCTCCGCACAAGCCCCCGCCTCCGCCGCCGCCCCACGCAGAAATTTCCGCCGCGCCGGCGTCGCATGGAACAGATCCTCGACGATCACGCAGGTCCCCACCGGTCCGGCCACCGGCTCGACCTCCCGCACCGCCCCGCCATCCACCACGATCCTCGCCGCCGAATCCTGCCCCGCCGGCCGTGACGTCAGGGTCAGCCGCCCCGCCGCCCCGATCGACGGCAACGCCTCGCCCCGAAATCCCAGCGTGGCAATCCGCACCAGCGCCTCGTCCGTCAGTTTCGATGTCGCATGCCGCTCGATCGCCAGCTTCAGTTCCGCCTCGGCAATCCCATGCCCGTCATCGGTCACCTCGATCCGCCCGATCCCCCCGCCCTCGATCGCAACCCCGATCCGCCGCGCCCCGGCGTCGAGCGCGTTCTCCACCAGCTCCTTCACCGCGGCGGCCGGCCGTTCGATCACCTCGCCGGCGGCAATCCGGTTGATCGTTATCGGGTCTAGGCGACGGATCGGCATGACCCCATCTTACAACCACGCCTCCCCGATCACCACTCCGCCACGGCACCACGCACATGACCAGTCTCGCCGCCCACCTGCTCAATCCGGTCCTGCGCTTCGAGGTCAAGCGAAAGCTCGCCCGGGCCAATACCCCCGAAACCCTCCGCCGGGCGTTCCGCTCGCCCATGCCCATCCCCCGAGGGGTGCGATATACCTCGTCGATCATGGGCGGTGTCCCCGGCGAATGGGTCGAGCCCGCCTTAGGCGCCCCGCCGGCCATGACCGTTCTCTATCTGCATGGCGGTGGATATGTCGTCTGCTCCGCCGAGTCGCACCGCCCCATCACCGGCGGCCTGGCCACAAGGGGCCTGCGGATCTTCGCCGCCGATTACCGGCTCGCTCCGGCGCATCCGTTTCCCGCCGCCGTCGATGATGCCGAAGCTGCCTGGTCGGGCCTGATCCGGCAGGGGCACGATCCCGCATCCCTCGCCATCGCCGGCGACAGCGCCGGGGGCGGTCTCGCCCTCGCCCTCGCGCTGCGGATCCGTGAGGCGGCGACGCCGATGCCGGCACGGCTGCTGCTCTTCTCCCCATGGACCGACCTTGCCGCGACCGGCGCCAGCATCGTCGAGAATGCCCGGCGCGATCCGATGATCAAGGCCAGCCGGCTGGCCGATGGCGCCCGGCCCTATCTCGCCGGGGCGGACCCGCGCAACCCGCTTGCCTCTCCGCTCTATGCCGATCTAGCCGGCCTGCCGCCGATGCTCATCCATGTCGGCGCGCGCGAGGTGCTGCGCGATGATTCCGTGCGCCTGCACGAAAAGGCGCTGCACCAGGGCGTCGCCAGCCTGCTCCGGGTCTGGCCGGTGGTGCCGCATGTCTGGCCGATGTTCCACGCCATCCTGCCCGAGGGCCGCGCCGCCCTCGACGAAAGCGCCGCCTTCATCCGTGGTGCCGCAGCCGCGCCCGGCGCAGCTCGTTGACCGTGAAGTAGGCGAGGGCGATCAGCGGCAGCGCTGCGCCGACAAGCGCGACGAGCTGCCAGCCGCCGCGGATCAGCAGGGTGCTGGCGACCGCCGAGCCGGCGGCGCCGCCGAGGAAGAAGGCGGTCATGTAGGCGCCATTGAGCCGGGCCCGCCGCTCGGGGGCGAGGGCGTAGATCGCCCGCTGGCCGAACAGGTTGTTGGCCTGCACCCCGAAATCGAGCAGCACGCCGGCACCGGCCAGCAGCACCACGCTGTGGATGGACGCGCCATAACCCGAGATCAGGAAGGACAGGGCGATCAGCCCGAGTGCCGTCGCGGTGCCGGCCCGGCCATACCCGGCATCGGCCAGCCGCCCGGCGATCGGTGCGGCGGCGGCGCCGGCGGCGCCGACCAGCGCGAAGATGGCAACGCCGAGCTGCGTATAATGGAATTCATGCAGCAGCAGCAGCGGCGCCGCCGTCCAGTACAGGGTGAAGGCGGCGAAGGCGCAGGTCTGATAGGCGGCGCGGCGGCGCAGCGTCGGCTCGGTGCGGTAGAGGCCGAGCATCGAGACGATCAGCTCGCCATAATGATGATCGAGCTTCGGCGTCACGCGCGGAAGTTTCAGCCGCAGCAGGACCGTGAGCGCGGCGATCCCGGCCGCCGAGAGCCCGAACACCGCCCGCCAGCCGGCGAGCCAGGCGACGAAGCTCGCCATCGGCCGGGCGAGCAGGATGCCGAGCAGCAGCCCGGCCATCACATTGCCCACCACCCGGCCGCGGATCGCATCCGGGGTGAGGGAGGCGATCATCGGCACCATGATCTGCACCGCCGCCGAGCTGACGCCGATCAGCAGCGCGGCGGCGAGGAAGCTCGCGCCGTTCCAGGCGAAGGCGGCGAGGGCGAGGGCGAGAGCGGAGGCGCCGACCATCCGCGCGATCAGCTTGCGGTTCTCCAGCAGATCGCCCAGCGGCACCAGCAGCAGCAGGCCGGCGGCATAGCCAAGCTGCGTCAGCGTCACCAGCAGACTCGCGACCGCGGGCGGCAGGCCGATATCCGGCGCGATCGTGCCGACCAGAGGCTGCACGTAATAGATGTTGGCCACCACCGCGCCGGTGGCGACGGCAAAGAGCGTGGTCAGGGCGACGGAAGGCGCGGCGCGGCCGGTTTCGGCCGCGGCCGGTGGGGCCGTGATGCTGTTCGACATGGCAGCGATATGTCCCGCGCGGAGGCGACTTCAAGCGGCGGGGCGGTCGAACCGCACCCGTGCCGGTGGAAAACGGCTCAGAACAGGTCGAGGACCCGGCCGAGCAGGCCTTTCGAGGCGCCGGCAGGGGCGGCTGCCGGGGTGGCACCCTTCGTCGCCGGTTCGCCGAGGGCGGCGTTTTCCTGCAAGCGCTTCTGTTCGGACTGCGCGTTGACCACCTGGTTGCCGCCCTGGGTCTTGCCGCCGAAGGACATCAGCGAGTCGACGAAGCCGGTGCCGCGGCTTTCCTGTTCGGCCTGCTGATTGATGGTCGCGCGGATATGGGCGGGCGGGGTCGGGCCGGCCTGTTGCAGCAGCGCCTGCTGCGCCGGGCCGAGGCTGGTGCTGCCCGCTTGCAGGGCGGATTGCGGGGCGAGGAGGCTTTGCGCCTCGCCGGCGGCGGAGACCTGCTGCGGCCGTGGCGCGCCGGGCACCGGCGGCGGCAGGGTTTGCAGATCCGGCGGCACGCTCAGCGGCGCCTCGGTGCCGACCGCGAACGCGTCCGGCGGGGTGAGTTCGAGCCCGAACGTCTTGGCGGGATGGCTGCAGCCGGCCAGCAGCAGCGGGCCGAGCAGCAGGAGCGGAAGGGTCGCGCGCGATGAACGGGTCATGGCGTTTCCTTATCCTCGCGCGCCGGAGGCGGCAAGTGACCGGCGCGGTCGTGGCTGAACAGGCTTTCGAGGATCAGCGCGGCGACGCCGCCATCGATGGCGGCATCGGCGAGGTTGAAGACATACCAATGCAGGGCGCCGACATGGACATCGACGAAATCGACCACGGCGCCATAGCCGATTCGCGAGATGACGTTGCCGGCGGCGCCGCCGATGATCGCCCCGAGGCCGAGGGTCGCGAGCAGCGACGGGGTCCGCCAGAGCCAGACCGAGAGCCCGGCGATCGCCACGATCGCGACGGCGATGAGCAGCAGCCGTGCATCGTCGCCGGCGAGGATGCCGAAGGTGACGCCGTGGTTCCAGACCATGGTGAAGTTGAGCATCGGCAGGATCGCGACGCTGCCGCGCCGCGGCAGGTCGAGCCCGTAGAGCACCCACGCTTTCGAGACCTGGTCGATCGCCAGCACGACCAGCGCCATCAGCGCGCCAAACGCGCGGCGGCTTGCGTTACCCTGGGCGGGTGCGCCGGGAGGTGCCGTTCCAGTCATTCGACATACGAGCAGCAGCGGCGGCACAGGCCGGGATGCGCGGGGCTGGTTCCAACCTCGGGCAGCACCTTCCAGCAGCGCTCGCATTTCGTGCCCGGGGCGATTTCGACCACTGGCTCGGCCCGCAGCGGGGCGCTGGCGCCAGCGCCTTCCGGCGCGGCGGCGATTTCGGTTGAAGCCGCCGAGGTGATCATGATTTCCGCCCAGTCCGCCGCGCGCAGGGCTTCCGGCGCGTCGACCGCGAAGGTCAGGACGATCCCGGCCTGGAGCGAGGCGGCGATGTCGCCGTTGCGGCGGGCGTCCTCGATCCGCGCGTTGGCGATGCGGCGCACCGCGCGGATCTCGGTCCAGGCCTCGTCCAGCGCGTCGTCGCGCCAGGCGGCGGGAAGCTCGGGGAACTGCGCGAGATGCACGCAGGCCTCCTCGCCATGGCGGGCGCGCCAGGCCTCGTCGGCGGTGAAGGGCAGGACGGGCGCGAGCCATGTGGCGAGGCAGCGGAACAGGATGTCGAGCACGGTACGGCAGGCGCGCCGGGTTTCGCCCTGCGCCAGCATCCGGCCCTCGGCATCGAGCCGGACGTCGCAATAGAGCGCGTCCTTGCGGATGTCGAAATAGAAGGCCGAGAGATCGTTGTTGCAGAACTGGTGGATCGCCGGATAGACGCCGGTCCAGTCATGCGTCTCGACCGCGCGGCGCAGCATCGCATCGAGCCGGGCGAGGCGGTGCAGCACGTAGCGTTCGAGATCGGGCATGTCGGCGACCGGCATCGCCTCGGCCTCGGTGAAGCCGTCGAGCCCGCCAAGGACCCAGCGCAGCGTGTTGCGGATGCGGCGGTAGAGATCGGCCTGCTGCTTGAGGATGTCCTTGCCGATGCGCAGGTCGTTGTGGATGTCGGAATTCATCACCCAGAGGCGCAGGATGTCGGCGCCGTACTGGTCGATCACCTGCTGCGGCGCGGTGACGTTGCCGAGCGACTTCGACATCTTGCGGCCTTGCTCGTCGAGCACGAAGCCGTCGGTGACGATCGCCTTGAAGGGGGCGGTGCCGCGGGTGCCAACCGCCTCCAGCAGCGAGGCCTGGAACCAGCCGCGATGCTGGTCGGAGCCTTCGAGATAGAGATCCGCCGGCCAGGGCATGCCGCGCGCCTCCAGCACGAAGGCGTGGGTCGAGCCGCTCTCGAACCAGACATCGACGATGTCGAAGACCTGCTCGAACTCGGCGGGGTCGTGGTCCGGGCCGAGGAAGTCGGCCGCCGGGCGGGCATACCACGCATCCGCCCCCTCGGCCTCGAACAGGGCGCGGGTGCGGGCGAAGACCGCCGGATCGGTCAGGATCGACTTGTCATCCTGCCGGACGAAGATCGCGATCGGCACGCCCCAGGCGCGCTGGCGGGAGATGCACCAGTCGGGCCGCGCCTCGACCATCGAGCGGATGCGGTTGCGCCCCTGGTCGGGCACGAAGGCGGTGCGGTCGAGCGCTTCGAGCGCATGGGCGCGGATCGCCTCCTCGCCGTCCATCCGGATGAACCAGTTGGGGCGGGCGAGATAGATCAGCGGCGCCTTGGACCGCCAGGAATGCGGGTAGGAGTGGAGGAACTCCTCGCGCCGGAGCAGCGCGCCGGCTTCGGTGAGCGCCGCGCAAACCGGATCGGCGGCCTTGTAGACATGCAGGCCGGCGAAGAGCGGCACGTCGGCGGCGTAGGTGCCGTCGTCGTTCACGGTTTCCGGCACCGCGATGCCGTGGGCGCGGCAGAGGAAGAAATCGTCCTCGCCATGCGCGGGCGCCATGTGGACGAAGCCGGTGCCGGCCTCGGTGGTGACGAAATCGCCGAGCAGGAGCGGGACATCGTAGTCATACCCCCGGCCGCGGAGCGGATGGGCGCAGACGAGGGCGCCGAGATCCTTGCCGCGCAGCGTCTGCTCGATTTCGTGCGCGGTGATGCCGGTTTCGGCGGCGAAGGCATCGAGCAGCTCGGCGGCGACCACGAGGCGCTCGCCCGTGCGGGCGAGGCTGTGCTCGGTGGTGTCGGCGATGCGGATCACGACATAGTCGAACTCCGGCCCGGCGGCGAGGGCGCGATTGCCGGGGATGGTCCAGGGGGTCGTGGTCCAGATCACGATCGCGGCGCCGTCGAGATCGCCCTCGATCACCGGGAAGCGGACCCAGATCGCGGTGTCCCGCCGGTCCTGATACTCGACCTCGGCCTCGGCCAGGGCGGTCTTCTCGACGGGGCTCCACATCACCGGCCGCAGCCCGCGATAGAGCGCGCCGGAGGCGGCGAATTTGTGGATTTCGGCGGCGATGGCCGCTTCGGAGGCGAAATCCATCGTGGCGTAGCGGTTCGCCCAGTCGCCCTCGACGCCGAGGCGCTTGAATTCCTCGGCCTGCACGTCGAGCCAGTGCTGGGCATAGTCGCGGCATTCGCGGCGGAATTCGAGAACCGGCACCTCGTCCTTGTTGCGGCCGGCCTTGCGGTAGCCTTCCTCGACCTTCCACTCGATCGGCAGGCCGTGGCAGTCCCAGCCGGGGACGTAGTTGGCGTCGAACCCGGCCATCTGGCGGGCGCGGTTGATCAGGTCCTTGTGGATCTTGTTCAGCGCGTGGCCGATATGCAGGTTGCCGTTCGCATAGGGCGGGCCGTCATGCAGGATGAAGGGCGGGCGGCCGGCGGCATCGGCGCGGAGCTTGCCGAACAGGCCAGACGCGGCCCAGCGGGCCAGCGCCTCGGGCTCGCGCTTCGGCAGGTCCCCGCGCATCGGAAATCCGGTTCGGGGCAGGAAGACGGTGGCGCGGTAGTCACGCGGGCTGGACGGCAGGTCGTTCATCGAAAAGGCTCCGGCGGAGGAAAGGACAGGCGGGCGATCCCGGCCCTATTGCAGGGCCGGGCGGCGAATTCGCGGGATGAGGCAGGCGGCGCGCCGTGCGGATGTCATGGCGTGAGGTTATGCGAGCCGCCACCCCGAACGGTCAAGCGCGGAATGTTGAACGGATTTTCGCGCCCCGCTGCATCCGGATGGGGATGGCAGGGCGAATTCAGGGCATATTTCTGCCTCCACACCGGAATTAGAACCGCCATGCCGAATGCCGCCCCGCCCGCTGATGCCCGATCCCGCCCGAAACGCCAGGCGCGCATTTTCGGCGCGCCCTGGCGCACGCCGGCGGGGCGGTTTTCCTGGCTGAAGACGATCGCGCTCGGGCTATGTATCGCCCCGGCGGGCTACATGCTGTGGGAGCGGCAGGCGGGGGCGCTCGGCGGCCGGCCGACGCATGAGCTGATGCTGCAGACCGGCTTCTGGGCGATCCGCTTCCTGCTGCTCGGCCTTGCCATCACCCCGGCGCGAGCGGTGTTGGACTGGATGCGGGTGGCGATGCTGCGGCGGATGCTGGGCCTCGCGGCGGCGGTCTACACGTTCGCGCATGTGTTTCTGTATGCGGCGGATGAGGGATATGCCATCGGGTTCGTTTTGAATCAGATGTTTACGGTGTTTTACCTCATCCTCGGTACCATCGCGACGATCGGGTTGCTGGCGCTGGCCGCGACCTCGACCGACGCGGCGATGGCGCGGCTTGGGCGGCGGTGGAAGTCGCTGCACCGGCTGGTCTATCCGATCGCGGCCCTCTCGATCTGGCACTTTTTCCTGACCCAGAAGATCGACGTTTCGGCGGCGATGGTGCCGTTCGGGCTGTTCGTCTGGCTGATGCTCTGGCGCCTCGCGCCGCCGGGCTTCCGGCGCTCGCTGGCCGGTATTTTCACCCTCGCCCTCGGGGCGGTGGCGATCACCGCGGGCGGTGAGGCCGGTTGGTATGCGCTGAATTCCGGCATCGACCCGTGGCGCGTGCTCGACGCCAATCTCTCGACCGCGCGAATCAGCCCGGCGGCCTTCGTTGCCGCCGATCTCGCGTTGTTCGCCTTGCTGGTGGCCGCGCGGCGGTTGCAGCGCCAGGCGGCCTCGGGCTGAACCGTCACATCGGCGCCATACCCGACTCGGCCGGTCCCTGCTAGCAAGGGAACATGGCACGCTCCGCGCCCCGCCCGCTCGCGCGACTCTTGTCGATCGCGCCCGTTCTTGCTGCCGGCCTGGCGCTGGCCTTGGCTGTGCTCGCGTTGGCGGGCGCGGTCTTGCTGCCGGGCAAGCTGGCGTTCGCGCTGCCGGCGCTTGGCCCGGCGGGCGGGCTGGCGTTGGCGATCGATCCGGGCCGGGCGGAGCTGATCTTCGCCGTGCTGGCGGGCGGGTCTGCCGGTCTGCTGGCCGCGCCGGGCTTGGGCGTTTCCGGCGTGCTGGTGCTCGCCGGCCTTGTCGCCATTCTCGCGAACAATCTCTACACGCTTGTTTTTGCGGCATTGATCGTCGGGTTTCTGAGCCTTCGGGACCGTGTGGCGGCACCTGCCGCGCTGGCGGTGTTGCCGGCCACGCTGCTGGCTCTGGCGGCGGCGGCCGGGCTGCCGGGCGCGACGCTCGCGGCCGGGGCGGTGCTGTGTCCCGCCGGGTATCTCCTCGCCGCGCTTGGCGGGGATCTGCTGCGCTTCGCCCAAGGGACGGCGCTCGGCCTTGCCGGGCTCGCACTGGTTGCGGCCGGGCTGGGCGATGCCGGGGCGGGGCGGCTCGCGCTCGAGACCGGCGCGCTGGTGGCGCCGGTGCTGATGCTCGCGGCATCGCGGATCGAGGACGTCACGGGGTCGCGGGCGCCGGACTGGCTCGGCGGGCTGGCGCGCGGGATGCCGGGTTTCGCGCTGTGCTTCGGCGGCGCCGTGTTCTGGGCGAGCCTGTTGCCGCCGGGGCCGGGCTTCGTCGCGTTTCAGGGCATATTCGACGCGGCGCTCCGCGCGGGATGGCCGGGCGCGCTGGCGGCAACCGGGCTGGCCTGCGGGTTCGCGCTGGCCGGGTTCGGGGCGGCGGGCCAGTTCGCTCTGGTCTGCCTCGGCCGGCCGCGTAGCCTGCGCGCCGCCGCGGCCGAGGATCTGCCGCGCCGGGATCTCGTCGCGCTCGGCCTGCCGGTTGCCGCCGCCGCCGGGCTCGCCCTTGTCACCGCGCCGGTTCTGCTGCTGGTCCCGCTCGGCCTGCTGCTGGGGCTGTGGCGCTGGAGCCTGCGCGCCGGGCCGATCGAGGCGCCGCCCTTCGAGGACGGGTTTGCCCGGCCGCCCGCCTGGCTGCCCTTCGGCGACCCGGTGACGCAGATCAACGCCACGGGATATGCCGCGCCGCTGCACGGGCCGGTGGCATGGCTTGCCCGGCGGCTTGCCCGTCGGCTCGGCGGGGCGCGCATCGCAGGGAGGTGGTCGTGACCCTCGCCGTGCTCGCCGGCCGGACGGTGGCCACCTTGCTGAGCGTGGCGCTGCTCGGCGCGGCGGCGGTGCTGCTCGAATGCGTTCGTGCCCGGCTGGCCGGGGCGGTGGCGGGAGAGGCCGGCATGCCGTTCGCGCAGCCGGTGCGGGATCTGCGCCGCCTCGGGCGCAAGCGCCGCATCCGCCCGGTCTTCGCCTCGCCGCTGCATGGGATATGGCCGCTGGCCGCGCTGGCGGTGACGGTCACGCTGCTTGCCGTCATGCCCGGCTTCGCGGCGGGGCAGCTCACCGCCGGGCTTGCCGGCCCGGCGCTGTTCGTCGGGTTGCTCGCGCTCGGGCGGGCGATACGGGTGATGGCGGAGATCGATCCCGGCATGGCCGGTCCTGGACTTGCCGCGATCCGCCTTGCCGCATCCGGTCTCGCGGCCGACCTCGCCTGGCTGCTCGGCTTCGCCGCCCTTGCCGTGCTGCCCCGCGCGGCGACGCCGCAAGCCGCCGTCGCGGCGCTCGGGGTGCTGCTGGCCTGGCCCGATGCAGCACCGGTGCCGGGCGATTATGCCGGGCCCGACCGCGCGGTATTTCTGGCGGAGACGATGCTGCGCCGGGTTGCCGGGCTGGCGCTGCTGGTCGCACTCCTCGCCCCTGCCGGCCTTGCGCGGGCCACGGCGCCGCTGGGCTGGCCGGAGGGGATCGCGGTCTATGCCGCGAAGCTCGCGATCGCGGCGGCGGCGCTGGGGTGGTGCGGCTGGTGCTGCCGGGCGGCGCACCGCGCGCCGGCGCGGCCCTGGCGCTTGTGTCGCTCGTCCTTGCCCTGCTGGGCGGGGTGACGGTGGACCGGCTCGGTCTGGTTGCCGGGCTGCTCGGCATGGGCGGTGGCCTCGCGCTGCTCTGGCGGCGCTGGCCGGCGGAAGAGGCGCTGGCGCTGCTCCAGGGAGGGGCTGCGATGGTCGGGTTCGGGCTCGGCGATATCCGGGGCGGGGGATGGTTCTTGCGGGGGTGGCGCTCGGCCGCATCGCCGTCGCCCTGGCGGGCACGGGCGGGCTGCGGCGCTGGGCGATCGTGGCGCTGGCCGGGCTGCCGCCCTTCGGGTTGTTCGCCGGCGATTTCCGCATCGTCGGCGCGGCCGCGACGGTCTCGCCGCTGCTGGCGGGGGGGCTCGTCGCGCTGATCGGGGCGGGTGCCGCGCGGGGGCTGACGCTGCCGGGCGGAAGCGGCGCCGGCGAGGTGGCGGGGCGCAAGCCGGCCGTGCTGTTGCTTCTTCTCCTGACCGTGCTGCTTGGGCGGCGCCGGTCGCGGGGCTGCGATGAACGACGCCGAGATCGCCGCGCTGCTCGCGGGTGCGCCGGTCGAGCCGTGCGGCGGGGCGGCGCTGCATCTGCTGACCGCGGCGGACTGGCTGCGGTTGGCCCGGCTGGTGGACCCGGCTGATTTCGCCGGGCTGTTCGTGGCCGATGGCCGTGCCCATGCGCTGTATTTTCGCGCGGCGCCGCTGCTGGTGGCGGTCACGCTGGAAGGCGGCGCATACCCTGCGCTCTCGCCGGTGATCCCCGATGCCGGCTGGTACGAGCGGCTGGCCGTGGACCGCGAGGGTGCGGTCGCGACGGGGGCGGCTGACACCCGGCCGGCCATTCGCCACGGTGAGGGCGATTCCGCCTGGCCGCGCTTCGACGCGCCGGCCGGCGAAGGGGCGTTTCAGGTCGGGCAGGGGCCGGTCGCCGGGCTGATCGCCCGGCCGGTTCATCGCCGTTTCACCATCGAGGCGGGGCGGATTGTCCGGCTCGAACACCGCCACGGCTATGCCTGTCGCGACATCGCGTCGCTGCTGCACGGCAAGTCGCCGCGGGCGGCGGCGCGGTTCGCGGCGCGGCTGGTCGGCGATGCGGTGGTGGCGCACGCGCTCGCCTTCGCCCGCGCCGCCGAGGCGGCCGGCGGGTGCGATGTTCCGCCCCGTGCGGCGGCGCTGCGGGCGGCGATGCTGGATATCGAGCGGGTGACGGCGCATCTTCTGGCGCTGGCGGCAGCACTCGATGCGGCGGGCAGACCCGGGCTTGCGACCAGTCTCGGTCGCGCGCGGGACGATATCGCCGCCGCCGTCGCGGTGCTGTTCGGCCATCGGCTGATGATGGACGCGGTGACGCCCGGAGGGCTGGAGGTGGACGCCCGGCCGGAGGCGCTGCCGGCGCTCGCCGCGGCGCTGGCCGAGGCTGCGGCGTCGGTCCGGCGCGTAGGGGAATTTCGCGTCCGCCGGGCGCTGGGGCCGGCGGCGGCGCTGGCGCGGGACAGGGCGCGGGCGGTGCTGGCGCGCGGGGCCGCGATCGTGCCCGCGATCGAGGCGGCGCCGCCGGGCGAGATCGTGGCGGCGCTGCCGCCGGTCAGCGCCGCCGGGCTCGGTTCGGCGGGCTCGTCGCGGGGGATGGTGCATCACTGGGTGAAGCTGCATGACGGGCAGATCGCCGCCGCGGCGCTGATGGACCCCGCGCCTCGGCTGGCTGGCCGCCTGGAGGTTGCGGCCGCCGGGCTGGACATCGAGGGGTTCGGCGTGCTCGAGGCCTGCTACGCGGTGCCGCCGGGGGCGATCGATGGATGACGCGGACGATCCGGTCCGGGTGCTCAGCACTCGGCTTGCGGCGACTGGTCAGGCGCTGCTCGGGCGGAGCCTCGCGGTGCGGCATGTCGATGCCGGCAGTTGCGGCGGCTGCGAGATCGAGATCGGCGCCTGCCGACGGTTGCGGGGCGGCATGGCGGCGCAAGGTATCGCGCTCGTGGACGACATCCGCGCCGCCGATATCCTGCTGGTGACCGGGGTGGCGACGCGCAACCTCGCGGAGGCGGTGCGCAAGAGCCTTGCCGGGATGGCGCCGCCGCGTTTCGTCGTCGCGGCCGGGGACTGCGCGCTGGATGGCGGCGTGTTCAAGGGCGCGCCGCCGGTTCTGGGCGGGGTGCAGGCGGTGATCCCGGTCGATCTGCTGATCGCCGGCTGCCCGCCCTCGCCACGGCAGATCCTCGCGGGGCTGGTGGCGCTGCTGGAGGCGAATGCGCGCGAAGCGCGGGTGAGGCGCACCGAACCGCATGCCTGATTTCAGCCATGAGCGCGTCCTTGGCGGCGTGGTCGCGGGGGTGGACGAGGTCGGGCGCGGTCCGCTGGCCGGACCCGTGATGGCCGCCGCCGCGGTGCTGCCGCCGGACTTGCCGGCGCAGATTGCCGCGATGGTCGATGATTCCAAGCGTTTATCCGCGGCACGGCGGGAGGCGGCGCTGGCGGCGCTGATCGGCGCCGGCGCGGACATTGCGGTGGCGGCGGCGTCCGTCGCCGAGATCGAGGAAATGAACATCCTGCGGGCGAGCCTGCTGGCGATGCGCCGGGCGGTGGCGCGGTTGCGGGTTTGGCCCGACCGCGTGCTCGTCGATGGCAAGATCGGCCCCGACCTGCCGATACCCTGTCAGTGTCTGGTTGGGGGGACTCGCTGTCGCTGTCCATCGCGGCGGCGTCGATTGCCGCGAAAGTGGTGCGCGACAGGGCGATGGAGCGGCTGGCGCGGCGGTATCCGGGCTATGGCTGGGAGCGCAACGCGGGGTATGGCACGGCGAGCCATCGTGCGGCGATTGTCAGTCTCGGCGCCACCGCGCATCACCGGCGTGGGTTCGGCCCGCTACTGAGAAGCTAAATGATTGATTTTTCTAGTATCCACTTTCAATCTGAAATCCATCGGATTTCGGATTCAGGACACTAAAGCACTTTCTGATCCAGCCGGATCGGATGATGCTCTAAGTCACATGATCCAGCCGGCGGGGCTGGGCCTGGCGCGGCCCTGATCCGCGCCGGGCGAGACGGAATCCGTCAGGACTTCGCCGGTCAGGCGTAGCGGCGTTCGGGGTGGCGCAAATGCCACAGACGCTCATGAGCGGCGACGAGGCTCTCGATGCTTTTCCTGCGGTTGGCGTCCGGGTGGACGGAACGGCGGGTCAGCAGGCGTTCGAGAATGCCCAGGAGATCTTCCGCGATTTCGTAATCGTCCTGGTCGCAGGCATGGTGGAATGCGATCAGGATCTTGTCCGAGAGGCGGCGGCTGTAGCGGGTTGTCGACCGCTCGGCCTTGCCGGTGTCTTCGACGGCGGGGGTCTGGTGGTCGTTGTCGGTCAGGGACATGCTCGAATTCCTGTTATTTCTGAGACCATATTACCAAATAGTAATCGAAATACCATACTTTTTAATGAACGAATTTCATTCGAATTAAAATTTCATATTTCGCTCTCCTGAGCAAATTTATTCTTGAGATGAACTGGATCATATTTTAGACAATTTTAACATCAAAAACGTTTCCATATTGTTAAAAGCGGCACAGATTGTGGGCGGCTGTGTGTAATTGCTCGGATGAGTCTACGCGGCGCCAAAGCTGTGGGAAAGCCGCAAGCCGGATAAAAAGGCGAGTCGCACCGGGTGGAAGGCAAAGTTCGCCATGGCCTGACGACCAGATCGTCTGATCGCCTGCGGCCTTGGGGTGAAAGCCGCTTGCCGCGCTGGCGGCGATGTCGAGACCGAGGGTCTCGGTTCTCAATTCCGCGAGCGCGACGCCGAGTTCCCGCCGGTCTTCGGAGGCGGGATCGATCCAGGCGGGCACGAAGCGGGGCGAGTGCAGGAAGGCCCTGCCGCCATGGCCGTGCGGCAGCGCGATCCATTTGTCGGGCGTGATCGGCATGACTGTGCCGCCGGCCCAGAGGGCCGCATCGTGATGTGTCTCGACCGCAAAGCCGAGCGCGAGGGCGCGGGCATGCAGGGTTTCGCGGATTGCGCGCAGGCGGGCGCCGCCGGTGCAGAGCGGCGCGCAGGCGTCGTGATCCCAGCTCAGATCGCGCACGGCACAGGTTTCGGCGCTGGCAAAGCCCGCCCGGTTGCCGGTGTCGAGATAGCTTTCGCAGGGCGCGCCTTCGGCCAGCAACAGATCGTGCCGGGCGAGTTCGACGTGGTGATAGGAGATTGCGAGGCAGGCCTCGTCCCGGCGGATGGTGGCTCCGTTGACGAGAAGCCGCGCCGGCACCAGCACGCCGTCCAGCAGCAGGGCGTGGTCGGGTGACAGGCGCAGGCGGCGCGCCGGCAGCCCGGGCGCGAGCGACCCGGCGGCGAGGCTGATGGGCTGCACCTGCTCGGGCGCGGGATGCGCCGTCAGATCGAGCACGCGCGATCCGGTCCAGATGACGGGAACGGTCTGGCCTGCGGCGGTAACCACCCGGTCGCCGGCCATGAGGGTTTCAACCGGGCGCGGGCCGTTCGGCGTGAGGATCATCGTGCCGCGCGCATAGCAGTTCGGGTTCGGGCCGGCGGTGTGCGTGGCGATGGAGGCGGTGAGGCTGAGCCCGCCCGGGCCGGTGGTGGCGAAGAGCGGCGCGGCATTGGCGCTGGTGAAGCTGCCATCGACATGGCCCCGCGCGTCGAGCAGGCTGACGGTGGCGCCGCTTTGGCGGATCGAGCCGCCGACCAGCGATGGCAGCAGGATGGCGTCGCCGCCGGACAGGCCGCCGATGGTCACGTTGGCACCGAGACAGGGGTCGGCGAGGGTGAGGGTTGCGCTGCCCGGGCCGAACTGGAAAGTCTGGCTGGCGACCGCATCCGCGAGGCGCACCGAACTGCCATCGTCGAGCGCGATCGTGCCGCCGCCTGACAGCGCGCCGCCATCGATGATGAGCGTGCCGCCGGCGAGGCTGACGGCGCCTTCATTGTCGAACGCCGTGCTGCCGACCGACAGCGTGGCGCCGGCGCCGACCGCGATGGTTCCGGTATTGTCGAATTGCGGTGCGGCCGCGCCGGGCAGGCCGGTAAGCGCGCCGATATCGACCACCACATCGGCCGACGCGCCGCCTTCGAGCGTGATCGTCCCCGCGGTCATGATCTGGTCGGATGCAAAGAGTGCGGCCGTGCCGGCGATGTCGAGCCGCGAGTCGGTGCCGAGGGCGACGGCGCCGCCATTGCCGGTGAGGCCGGCGGCGCTTTGCCGGCCGTCGAGCCGGAGCGCGCCCGCGATCGTCACACCCGGATCGACCAGAGCCACGCTGCCATCGATCTCCGCCGCGCCGGCCGGGCCGGGGACGGCGCCGTTACTCCAGTTCCATGCGGCACTCCAGTCGGCGACGGCGCCGGCAGGGGGCTGGAAAGTATCTGTCGTCAAATCGCCCGTCATCAAATGTCTCCAACGGCCGGGCCTCGCACGTCATGTGCCGGTGACCGTGAAGAGGGCGGTGTTTTGCGCCCGAAACTGTCGCCGGGTTAGCAGGGCTCCGTGGAGGGTTCAAACAAATTCTTCACCAATTTCTAAAAAAATACTGAAAAATGAGTATTTTTAAGGATTTTTCTACTTGAGGTTTCAGTCGGCGCCCTGCCGGGCCATGCGCTGTTCCAGCCGGAAGGCAGCGGCGGGATAGACGCCGAGGATCCGGATTTCGCGGGAGAAGAAATCGAGTTCCTCAAGGGCGAGGCGGACGTTGCGCTGTTCGGGGTGGCCGTCGATCTCGCAGAGGAACTGGGTGGCGGCGAACTGGCCGCCGACCATGTAGCTCTCCAGCCGCGTCATGTTCACCGAGTTGGTGGCGAAGCCGCCGAGCGCCTTGTAGAGCGCAGCCGGCACGTTGCGCACGCGGAAGACGAAGCTGGTGATCAGGTCCGGCGTTTCGACCGGCGGCAGGCGCGGGGTGCGGGCCATCATGTAGAAACGGGTGGTGTTGTGCGCGGCATCCTCGACGTTGCGGCGGAGAATGTCGAGCCCGTAGATATCGGCGGCGAGAGACGAGGCGATCGCGGCGCGGGAAAGGTCGTTCCAGCGGGCGACGAGTTCGGCCGAGCCGGCGGTGTCGGCCTCGACAACCGCCTGCGCGCCGAGTTCGCGGACCAGGGCGCGCACCTGGCCGAGGGCGACGGCGTGGGAATGCACCTGGCGAATGGCGTCGATCACGGCGCCGCGCGGGGCCAGCAGGCAGTGCTCCACGCGCTGGAAGTGCTCGCCGATGATCGAAAGCCCGGAGTCGGGCAGCAGGGCATGCATGTCCGGCACTCTTCCGGCGAGCGAGTTCTCGGTCGGCAGCATGGCGTATTCCGCCTCGCCGGTGCGCACCGCCTCGATCGCCGCCTCGAAGGTCTGGCAGGGCAGGGTGGCCATGCCGGGGCAGGCGGTGCGGCAGGCGAGGTCGGAATAGGCGCCGGGCGCGCCCTGGAAGGCGATTCGGGATGTCATGCGGCAAGGTTCCTGCGGGCGCGGTCGAGGTCTTCAGGGGTATCGACCCCGAAGGGAGCCCGGTCAATCCGCGCCGCGCCGATCCGCAGGCCGAGTTCGAGAGCGCGAAGCTGTTCGAGTTTCTCCCGCAACTCGAGCGGCGAGGGCGGGGCGGCGACGAAACGCTCGAGTGCCGCGCGGCGATAGGCGTAGACGCCGACATGGTGCCAGAGCGGCCCCGGGCCGGAGGGGATCGGGTGGCGCGAGAAATAGAGCGCGGGGGCGGTGGCGGCGTCGCCAAAGCCGCAGGCGGCCTTGACCACCGAGGGGGCGGCGGCTTCCTTCGCGGTGGTGACCGGGGCGACCAGGGTGGCGATGTCGAATCCGGGATCGTCGAGCACCGCGACGAGGTCGCGCAGCGCGCGCGGGGGGAAGCCGGGCAGGTCGCCCTGAAGATTCACCACGATGTCATGAACGCCCGCCGGATCGAGTGTGGCAAGCGCGGCATGGATACGGTCGGACCCGCTGGGCAGGTCAGGGTCGGTCAGCACCGCCGTGCCGCCGGCCGCGCGCACCGCGTCGGCGATCGCCGATTCGGCGCAGGCGACCGCAACCGGGCCGATCGCGGCGGCCTCGGCGCGGCGCAGGACGTGGACGATCATCGGCAGTCCGCCGATATCGGCAAGGGGTTTTCCGGGCAGCCGGGTCGAGCCCAGGCGGGCGGGAATCAGGACGATGGGAGCCGGAATATCTGCCTCCTTGAAGGATATGGGGCCAACACCATTGTTATCGCTTGTCGCACTTTCCTAAATCGCTATACATCCCTCCGTAAAGCTTTGGAGGGACCGCGCTTATGAGTGATCAGAACCACCCGTCTTCCGGACACGGCGGCAAGGGCCGCGACCCGCTGCTGCTGAACAAGATTGCCGGTGGCATTCTCTCGGCCGGGCTTCTGGTCTGGATCGCGATCCACGCCGCCGGGGTGATTACCGGCGAGAAGGACGTCAAAAAGCCGGTCATCAAGACCGCCGAAGCGCCCGTCGCGGCGCAGAGCAGCGGCATCCCCTCCATCGACGGGCTGATCGTCAAGGCCGATGTGAAGAAGGGCCAGGCCTTCGTGCAGCAGCAATGCGCGGCCTGCCACACACTCAACAAGGGCGGCGCGGCCGGCGTGGGGCCGAACCTCTACGGCGTGATGGGCGATCCGATGTTCAAGAAGGCGGGCTATACCTTCTCCGGCGCGGTGAAGAAGGTCGCCAACGGCGTCTGGACCTACCAGAAGATGAACGAGTGGCTGGACGATCCGCAGAAATTCGCGCCGGGCACCCGCATGGGCTACACCGGCATCAAGAATGATCATGTTCGCGCCGATGCGATCGCCTATCTGCGCACGCTGGCGGACAGCCCGATCCCGCTGCCCAAGCCGGGCGCCGGCGGCACCGCCGTGGCCTCGAAGGGGGCGGCGCCGGCGGGTCTTGAGTCCGGCGCGCCGGTGATCGCCACCCTTTACGCCAGTGCCGACGCGAGCAAGGGCCAGGCGTTCTTCCAGCAGCAATGCTCGGCCTGTCACTCGGTGAACAAGGGCGGGGCGAACGGCGTTGGGCCGAATCTTTACGGTGTCGTCGGCGCGCCGATGTTCGCCAAGGCCGGCTACACCTTCTCCGGCGCGGCCAAGCAGCATGCCGATGGAAAGTGGACCCCGCACGAGCTTGATGAATGGCTGTATGCGCCGATGAAGGCGGTTCCGGGCACGCACATGGCCTATCCGGGGATCAAGAACAACCAGACCCGGGCCGACGTGATCGCCTATCTCAACAAGCAGTCCGACCATCCGGTGAACCTCGCCGCCGCGTCGGGCCCCGCCGCGACGACCGCTTCTGCCGCGGGCGCCGCGCCGACAGGGCTCGATGCCAGCGCGCCGCCGGTGAAGACGCTGATGGCCAAGGCCGCGCCGGCCAAGGGCCAGGCGATGTTCCAGCAGCAATGCTCGGCCTGTCACTCGATCAACAAGGGGGGCGCCAACGGCGTCGGGCCGAACCTGTATGGCGTGCTGGGCTCCAAGATGTTCGCGACCGCCGGCTACAGCTTCTCCTCGGCCGCGAAGACGCACGCGACCGGCGACTGGACCGTGCATGAGCTGAACGAGTGGCTCTATGATCCGATGAAGGCGGTGCCGGGCACGCACATGGCCTATCCGGGCATCAAGAACAACGTCGCCCGCGCCAACATGATCGCCTATCTCAACCAGCAGTCCGACCATCCCGAAACCTTCAAATGAGGTTTGATCCGGTCGCCGTGGCCTCGGCCGCGGCGGACGCGGCGGGGGCGGTAATCCGCGCGCATTTCCGGGCGCGGATCGATGTCGACACCAAGGCGGATGCAAGTCCGGTGACGCTTGCGGATCGGGGCGCGGAAGCCGCGATCCGCCGTGTTCTGGACCAGCATTGCCCGGACCATGCCGTGATCGGCGAGGAAATGGGCGGGCGGGAAGGCGGGCGGTTCACCTGGGTGATCGACCCGATCGACGGCACGCGGGCCTTTATCACTGGCCGGCCGGTCTTCGCGACGCTGATCGCGCTGCTGGAACATGGGCGACCGATACTCGGGCTGATCGACCAGCCGGTGCTGGGCGAGCGGTGGCTTGCCCATGAGGGCGAGCTGCACTTTTCCGGCCCGCATGGCGGGGAACCCGGGACGCGGGCTGTGGCCTCGCTGGCCGAGGCGGAGCTTTCCTGCACCTCGCCCGACATGTTCACCGAGCCGCAATTCGGCCGGTTTCGCCGGCTTGCCGGCGCCTGCCGGCGGGTGAGCTATGGCGGCGATGCCTATGGTTACGGGTTGCTGGCGTTGGGGCAGATCGACGTCATCGCCGAGGCCGATCTCAAGCCGTGGGACTGGTCGGCGCTGGCCCCGGTGATCGAGGCGGCGGGCGGGGCGATGACCGACTGGCGGGGCGCGCCACTTACCCTGGAGAGCGACGGCACCGCGCTGGCGCTCGGCAATCCGGCCCTGCTCGGCGATGCCGTGGCGCTGCTCGGCGGATGATGCCGCCGATCGTCCATCTGACCGCCGGCGCGGATGATCTCGCGGACTGGCTGGCGTGTTCCGAGGCGCTGCACCGCGTGCTGCGGCCGCATCTTCCCGCCGATTACGAGGGCACGATGCGCCGGATTCTGGCCGGGGGAGCAGAAATGGCGCTGCTGCACGAGGCGGGCGCGCCGCGGGCGCTGGCGGTGTTCCGCGCCTTTCACGACACGGCGAACGGCTATAGGTTCTATATCGACGATCTCGTCACCGCCCCCGATCGCCGCAGCGCCGGGCATGGCGCCGCCCTGCTCGGCTGGTGCGAGGCGGAGGCGCGCCGGCGCGGCTGCACCCGGCTGACGCTCGAATCGGGCACCCATCGCGAGCGGGCGCACCGGTTCTATTTCCGCGAGGGCCTTGCCATCACCCTGTTCGGGTTCGCGAAAACACTCTGAGCGGGATCAGACCGCGGCGGTGATCGCCGCGGCGAGATCGTCCATCTTCGCGGTGCCGCCAAGATCGGGCGTGCGCGGCGATGCGGGATCGCCGAGGGCGGTCTCGATCGCGCGGAGGACCAGCGATGCGGCTTCGGTCTCGCCGAGGTGATCGAGCATCATCGCACCGGCCCAGATCGCGCCGACCGGATTGGCGATGCGCTGGCCGAAGATGTCGGGGGCCGAGCCATGCACCGGCTCGAACATCGAGGGAAATTTCTTCTCCGGGTTGAGATTGGCCGAGGGGGCGACGGCGATCGTGCCGGTCACGCCGGGGCCGAGATCGGAGAGGATGTCGCCGAACAGGTTCGAGCCGACGACGACATCGAACCGCTCGGGGCTCATCACGAAGCGCGCCGCGAGGATGTCGATATGGTACTGGTCGGTGCGGATCTCGGGGTATTCCGCGCCCACCGCGGCGAAGCGTTCATCCCAGAACGGCATCGAGTGGAAGATGCCGTTCGACTTGGTCGCCGAGGTGACGTGCGGGCGGCCGAGGCGGCGGGCGAGGTCGAAGGCGTAGCGCAGGATGCGGTCGGTGCCGGCGCGGGTGAAGATCGCGGTCTGCTCGACGAATTCGCGCTCGGTGCCGGCGAACATGCGCCCGCCGATCTGGCTGTATTCGCCCTCCACATTCTCGCGCACCACCCAGAAATCGATGTCGCCGGGCTGCTTGTTGGCGAGCGGGCAGGGAACGCCGGGCAGCAGGCGGACGGGGCGGAGATTCACATACTGGTCGAATTCGCGGCGGATCGGGATCAGCAGGCCCCAGAGGGAGATGTGGTCCGGCACGCCGGGATAGCCGACGGCACCGAGAAAGATCGCGTCGTGATCGGCGAGGCGGGCGATGCCGTCTTCCGGCATCATCCGCCCGGTGGCCTTCCAGGTTTCGCAGCTCCAGTCGAAATCCCGCCAGTCGAGCGTGAAGCCGCAGGCGGCGGCCGCACGGTCGAGCACCGTGCGGGCCGCCGGGATGACCTCGCGACCGATGCCGTCACCCTCGATGACGGCGATGCGGTGGCGGCGCGGCATCAGTATTCCTCGTCGGCGACGTAGGCGCCGATCTTCTGCACGAGATCGGGGTCGCGCTTCGCAAGGGTAATGCCGTAGATGACCGAGAGGACCAGCACGCCGAGCGCCGCCCAGGGATAGATGTTGTAGGGGTAGGGCTGGCCGGGCTGGATCAGGCCCCAGAGCGGGAAGAGCATCAGGATCGTGCCGAGGATGGGGATCAGCGCGTGCCTCACCGGGTTGAACTCGTTGCGGTGGTGGCGAAGCATGTAGACCGGCAGCGCGATGTTGGTGACGAGATAGGTGAGGATCACCGGGATCGTGCCGAGCGAGCCGGTCTCGCCGAAGAGATCGACCGGCTTGATGTTCCAGCCGAAGAAGATGACGATTCCGAGGGCGACCAGCACGTAGCTCCACATCGCGACGAAGGGCGTGCGGTGCTGCGGGTGGATCTTGCCGAAGAAGCGCGGCAGCAGCCCCTCGCGGCCGGAGCTGAACAGGATGCGCGCCTGGCTGTTGGTCAGGCCCAGCAGCGAGGAAAAGATGCTGGTGACGCCGGCGAGATAGGCGATGATCAGGAACGACGCCGCCGAGGCCTTGAACGCGTCGACGAAGGGGATGTCCGCCTTGCCGATCGCGGTCGCGTTGTTGTGGAAGGCGATTTCGGTGGCATAGGCGAGGAACATGTAGAGAATGCCGATCGACAGCGTGCCGATGATCAGGGCGCGGGGGATGTTGCGCCGCGCATCGCGGGTTTCCTCGGCCAGCGTTGCCGAGTTCTCCCAGCCGATGAAGAGGTAGATCGCGATCGGGAAGCCGAGGCCGATGCCCTTGAGCCCGCCCGACAGGTGGCTCCACTCGAACGGCGCAAGGCTGAGATGGCCGGCATTGACCACCAGCATGGTGATCGCGCCGATCAGCAGCAGGGCGAGTTCGAAATAGAAGAACACGGCGGCCCAGGTGGTCGAGAGCGCGACGCCGCGCGAGACCAGGATGCCGACCAGGCCGGTTTCGAGCAGGCTGAGGAGCTGCCAGGGAATGTTCAGGCCGAGAAACAATTTCAGCGTGTCATGCGCCCAGCCGCCCGAGATCACCACCACCGAGGAGGCGGCGACGACATAGCCGAACACCACGAAAATCGAGGCCGCAGCCCCCGCCACCGGGCCGAACGCCATGCCGATGAAGGTGACGAAGGAGCCGGTCGAGGGCCGGTATTTCGAGAATTCGGCAAGCGTGTTGGTCAGGAACAGCACCACCACCATGGCGACCAGGATGGTGAGCGGGGCGGCGACGCCGGCGCCGCTGACGATCAGCCCGAAGCCGAAGAAGAAGCTCATCGCCGGCGCGATATTGGCGAGAGTCGAGGCGACGATCTGGGGCAGGCCCAGCGCGTCGCGCTTCAGTCGGTGATGCGAACCCAGAACAGACATGATGGCTCCCGGTCTTGTTATTGTCCGGTCACCTTACCCGACGGATGGGCGTTAGGCCACCGGCTTGGGCCAGCGCCGGTGCAGCCAGAGCCACTGGCCGGGCCGCTGGCGCACCCAGCGCTCGATCGTCGCGTTCATCCAGGCGGTGCCGGCGGCGATGTCGGCCTCGCGGTCGTCGGTGATCTCGATCCGGTGCAGCGCCTCGAAGACGATGCGGATGCGCGCGGGGCCGATGCGTTCCGCGCGCACCGGCAGGATCGGGCAGCGGAACTTGCGGGCGAAGACGGCCAGCGCTGGAGCCGTCATCGCGTCGATGCCGAAAAGGGGCGAGGCGATGCCGTCGTTCAGTTTCTGGTCCATCAGCATGCCGAGAATGCCGCCGCGCACCAGATGGGCGTAGGAGCCGCGCGCGCCGGCGGCGCCCTTAGCGAACATGGTGACGGGCTCGCCGGTGGCCTGCTCGCGTAGGTCGAGGATCAGGCGGTCGACCGCGGGGTTGGCGGCGGCGCGGTAGAAGAAGGCGAGCCTGACCCCGAGCCGGTGCAGGACCGGCGGGATCAGCTCCCAGTTGCCGAAATGCGCGGTGAAGATGAGCGCCGGGCCGCCCTGCGCGGCGAGGGCCAGGCAATGCTCGCGGCCGATGATTTCGTAGCCAGGGCCGGATTCGGTTTCGCGCAGGGCCGCGAGATGCGGGAATTCGCCGGCGGTGCGGGCCAGGCTTTCCCAGACCTCGCGGATGATCCGGCGGCGCGCGGCCTCGTCGAGTTCGGGCATGGCGCGGCGGAGATTCTCATCGGCGACGCGCGAGGTCGGGATCAGCGGGCCGATGCCGCGCCCCAGAGCGCCGGCGAGGTTGCTGGCCGCTACCGGGCCGAGGGCGCGGAAGATGCCGAGGAAGGCGCGGGCGGCGGTGGTTTCGATCTGGTGCAGGAGGCTCATGTCAGGAACCGATCAAGCGCGGCCGGGTCGTCGAAGGCAAGCCCCGCCTCGATCACGGCGCAGCGTGCGCGGAACGCCGGCGGCAGTTTCACCGCGTCCTTCGCGGTGGTGGCGAGGCGGGCGTCGTGGCGCTTCGCTTCGGCGTCGAGCCGGGCGAGGTCGGCCGGGCGATAGGCGTGATGATCGGGGAAGGGCATCGTGCCGGCCAGAACGGCGCCGGCGTCGCTCAGCGATTCGAAGAATTTCTGCGGCCGGCCGATACCTGCGAATCCGAGGATGCGGGTGCCGGCAAGCTTCCCGGCATCGGTGACGAGGCTTGCGGTGAGCACCGGCAGCGATTGCGGCAGGACGGCGCGGGCGCCGGCGCGGTCGGCGCCGATCAGCACCGCGGCGGCGCAGCGGCCGGCGGCGGCGGCGACCGGCTCGCGCAGCGGCCCGGCCGGCAGCAGCCGCCCGTTGCCGAAACCGGCGCCGCCATCGATAACGAGGAACGATGCGGTTTTCACCGGGTCGGGGTTTTGCAGACCGTCATCCATGACGATGGCGGTCGCGCCGGCAGCGACCGCGGCGGCGGCGCCGGCCGCGCGGTCGCGGGAGAGGATGGTGGGCGCGGTTGCGGCGAGGAGCAGCGCCTCGTCGCCGACATCGGCGGCGCCGTGCCGGGCGGGATCGACCCGCAGCGGCCCGGCGAGGCGCCCGCCATGCCCGCGGGTGAGGGCGAAGACCGTCTCGCCCCGGTCGGCGAGGCGGGCGAGCAGATGGCGGGCGAGGATGGTCTTGCCGGCGCCGCCGACCCCGGCATTGCCGGCGCAGAAGACGCGCGTGCCGCAGCGGAATCCCGGCCGGGCGACGCGCCGGGCGGTCAGCGCGCGGGTGATCGCGCCGAGCGGGGCGAGGAGCGGTGCGGGGAAGGCATCGGTGGTCCAGAAGGCGGGGGCGCGCATCAGGCGGCCTCGTCAAGAACGATATGGGCGAGTCGGGCGGGCAGATCGGCGAGCCCGGCGCAGGCGGTGCGGCCGGATGCGGCCATCGCGGCGCGGCGGGCGGGATCGTCGAGCAGGGCGGCGAAGCCGGGGGCGAGGTCGTCCGGGCCGGCGAGATCGGCAAGGGCGCCGGAAGCGCGCAGCGTTGCCGCGGCTTCGGCGAAATTCGCAAGATGCGGGCCGGTGAGCACGGGACAGCCGAGCTGGGCCGCCTCGATCATGTTGTGGCCGCCGACGGGGACCAGCGAGCCGCCGATGAAGGAAACGGCGGCGAGACGGTAGAACAGGCCGAGTTCGCCCAGCGTGTCGGCGATGTAGAGCCCGCCGGCGGGCGGCGCCTCGCCGCGCGAGCGCCGGGCCACTCGCAGATCACCCGCGAGATCGGCGATCGCGGCGGCGCGTTCGGGATGACGCGGCGCGATGATGGTGACGAGGCCGGGGCGGGTTTCGCGCAGCCTGCGGTGCGCGGCGATGACCGGCGCATCCTCGCCGGAATGGGTGCTGGCGGCGAGGATGAACGGGCCGGCTGCGGCGGCGGCGAGTGCGGCGCGCGCGGCGGGATCGTCCGGCAGGTCGGGGGCGGCGAATTTCAGGTTGCCCCAGGTCTCGACGCGGGTGAGGCCGAGGCCGCGCAGGGCGTCGGCATCTGGCGCCGATTGCGCGGCGATCAGGCGAAATCCGCCGAACAGGGCGCGGGCGAGGCCGGGGGCGCGGCGCCAGCGCGCGGCGCTGCGGGCGGACAGGCGGGCATTGAACAGGAAGCGGGGGATGCGCCGCGCATCGAGCGCGGCGAGCAGGTTCGGCCAGATCTCGGATTCGAGGAAGATCGCCGCGTCCGGCCGCCAATGGTCGAGGAAGCGCGCGGCATGGGCGGCGACGTCGAGCGGGACGAACTGGTGCAGCGCCCGCGCCCGCGATTCGGCAAGGGCCGCCGCGGTGCGGGTGCCAGTGGTCAGCAAAACGGTTGCCGTGTCGGCCAGCGCGTCGATCAACCCGAGGGCGGACATCGTCTCGCCCATGCTGGCGGCATGGACCCAGACGAGGCGGCCCGGCGGCCGTGCCAGCCCGGCGATGCCGTAGCGCTCCGGCAGGCGGCCGGCGATTTCCTTGCCGCGCCGCACCCGCCGCGCCAGCCAGAGCGGCAGCAATGGGGCGATGGCGGCGGTGGCGAGGCGATAGGCGATCAGGGACGGCGGCATCGCGCGAGCGCCTCGTCCAGCGTGCGGCTCATCTCGGCCTCGATCCGCGGCAGTGAAGTGGCCCAATCGTCGCGGGGCACGGCGATCGGCGCCGCGGCGACCAGCGCGCCGCGGCCGAAGGGCAGGGGCAGGCGCATCGAGTCCCAGCTGTCGAGCCCGATGGCGCGGCTGGTGGCCGCGCCGGCGCAAATGACGGGTACGCCGGTCAGCGCCGCGAGCTGGGCAACGCCCGCCGCCGCTTGCCGCCTGGGGCCGCGCGGTCCGTCCGGCGTGATCGCGACGGGATGCCCGGCGCGCACCAGGCGGGCCAGTTCGAGCAGCCCCGCCGCGCCGCCGCGCGAGGACGAGGCCGAGATGGCTTCGAGTCCGAAGCGGCGCAGCGCGTTGACCACCAGTTGGCCGTCGCGGTGGCGGCTGGCGAGCACGTGGATCGTCGGCGCGTCGTCCGGGCGGCGCAGGGGGCGCACCGCGGCGGGCATCGTGGGCAGGCATTCGTGCCAGAAGGCGACGATCGCCGGGGCGCCGGCGCCGACCGTGGCGAGGAGAGAGTCCGCATCGATCCGCCAGCGTGTCGTCCGCAGCCCGAAGGCAAGGACGGCGCCGATCGCTTCGCCGATCCGGGCCTGGATCGCGGGGGACTGGGTGCGGGATTTCAGGGCGCTCAACATCGCGGTGGCGGTAGCACCTGCCGGGGGCGGCGTCATCCGGGCGCCGGGGCATGGGTGCAGGGCGGCCGGTTCTTGGCGAGCAGCGTGGCGAGGTCGCGGAATGCCGCCTCGCGCGGGTCGGAGGCGCGCCAGGCGAGCACGATGGTCCGCCCGGCTGTCGTGTCGTCCAGCCGGCGGCAGACGACGAGATCGCGCAGTTCGGGCCGCGCCACCACCGCGAGTTCGGGCAGCAGCGAGTAGCCCTCGCCGGCGGCGATCATCTGCCAGAGTGTCTCCAGGCTGGTGGCGTGCCGGGTGACCGGCTTCGCATCGCACAGGGAGAGCGCATGGTCGCGCAGGCAGTGGCCCTCTTCGAGGAGGAGCAGGTCCTGGGTCGGCAGGTCGTCGAGCATCAGCCGGCGGAGGCCGGCCAGCGCGTGGCCGGGCGGGGCGGCAAGCTGGAACGGTTCGAAGAATAGCGGCGCGGCGCCGAAACGGCCGCGCGGCACCGGGGCCGCGAGCAGCACCATGTCGAGCGTGCCATCGGCCAGCCGTTCGAGCAGGCGCGCCGTCCGCCCCTCGGTGAGGCGCAACGAGACGTCCGGCCGGACCGCGCGCAGCAGCCGCAGCAGGGCGGGCAGATAATAGGGGCCGAGCGTCTCGATCGCGCCGAGGCCGACCGTGCCGGCCAGACCCTCCGGCTGCTCGTGCGAGAGCGTGAGGAGATGGCGGGCTTCGGCCATCACCCGCTCGATCTGCGCCAGCAGGGCGGTGCCCGCCGGGGTGAGCGTGACCCGCCGCCGCGCGCGTTCGAACAGGGTGACGCCGAGAATCGCCTCGAGCTTGCGAATCTGTTCGGAGAGCGCCGGCTGGGAGACGCCGCAGCGCTCCGCCGCCTGGCCGAAATGCCGCAGCTCGGCGACGGCCTGGGCATATTCCAGATCCCGCAGCGAGAGGCCGGCAAGCGAGCGGGGCAGTTCGGCGGCGGGGGTATTCATGGCCTGTGTTTAATCGATTTTCCCGACCGAAGAACCCTGTCATAGTCAAATCCTATGTTGCGGCCTGCGGAAGCCGGTGGCTTGAAGCGGCAAGCGGCGAGCCCCATTCCATGATGAACGGGTGATTTTCGCCCGTGACGGCAGCGAGACGCGAAAGGAGGCCCGGATGACGGACTGGACGGCAAAAGGGCGTGAGGCCGCGGATCGGCTGGGCGGCGAGTTCGACCGGTTCCAGCACGAATTCGAGTCGCTGCGCGCGCGGCTGGCCGGGCTGGCCAGCGAGACAGGCGGTGAGACTGGCGGTGAGATTGTGGGCGAGGCCGGGGCCGATGGCCGTGCCGCGGCGGGCACGCAGGCCGGGATGCGGGCGCTTGCCGAGTTGCGCGCCGCGCTCGATGGGCGGCTCGCCGGCATCGAGCGCGATATCGAGACGCTGAGCCGCGCCTTGCGCGAGCAGGGCGGCGCTGTCGCCGGGCGGATCGAGGATACGGTGCGCGAGAAACCGCTGGCGGCGCTGGCGATGGCGGCCGGGCTCGGCTTCGTCGCCGCGCATCTGTTCCGCCGGCGCCGGGCGCCGTGAGCGCCGGGCCGGGTCCGGCGGGACGCTGAGGTGCTGCGCGTTCTCGTCGAGCTGTTCGATGGCGTGACCCTGCGGCGGCTGGGGGCGAGGATCGGGCTTGCGGCTGTTGCGCTGGCCCTGCTGCTGGCGGGACTCGGCCTTCTGCTCGCCGCCGCGGCGGAAGCGCTGGGTGCGGCGATCGGGCCCGTGCATGCGGCGCTGGCGCTCGGCGGCGGGCTGATCCTCGTCGCGGCGGCGCTCCATGCGGTGGGCACCTATCGCTGGCGCCACCGGCGGCGCCCGGTGGCCGAGGCGGCGCGCGCCGGGGTGTTGCGGGAGGGGCTGGCCGTGGCGCTCGCGCTGCTCCGGCGCGATCCGGCGAAGATGGTGCTGGCGGGGCTGGTGCTGGGTGCGCTGGCCGAATATCTGCAGGACCGCGAACCGGATGACGCCGCGCCGCCGTAACCCAGGGCGGTGGCTTGGACTCGGGTGCGGTTTGGCGTAAGACGGCCGCACCATAAACATCCATTAACGGAGCTTGCCGCATGCTGCGGCTGTCCATGCCCGTGCGAGCCGCGCTTGCCCGGCTAACCCTTCCCGTGATGCTGCTGGCGTCACTGGCCCTGGTTCTGGCCGGCCGGGCCGACCGGCACCTTGGCGATTTCCTGCGCACCCAGGTGGACGACGCGCTGGCGCCGCTCTATCGCGCCGCGATCGCGCCGGTGGCGGCCCTGGAGAGCGACCGCGGGGCGTTGGGCTCATGGTTGCATCTTCGCGCCGGCTATTCCGAACTGGCGCGGCAGAACCGCGCGTTGCGGCGGTGGCGCGCGGTCGCGCTCGCGCTCGAGGCGCAGAACGAGGCGCTGAAATCGCAGCTTCATTATGTGCCGACGCCCACGCCGTCGTTTTTCACCGCCCGGGTCATCGCCGATCTCGGCGGGTTGTATTCCCGCTCGGTGCTCGTGACCCTGCCGCGCGATCCGGGCGATGTGCACGATGCCGTGGCGATGGACGGGGCCGGGGTAGTTGGCCGCGTGATCGAGGTGGGATCGCGTTCGGCGCGGGTGCTGCTGATCACCGACCTGAACAGCAAGGTGCCGGTGGCGATCGGGCCGGGCGGCGCGCGGGCGATGATGATCGGGCAGAATACCGGCGCGCCGCGACTGCTCTACTGGGCACCCGGCTCCCCCCCGCGCGAGGGAGCGATCGTGTTGACCAGCAGCGTCGGCGGGGTGTTTCCGAACGGGCTGCCGATCGGCATCGTGCATTATGTGGGGCGCAACGACCCCGTGGTGCTGCCCTTCGCCCAGCTCGACAGCCTGCGGGTGCTGCGGATTTTCGAATACGGCGCCGCCGATGCCGGCGGCAAGACGGCGGGCGCGCACGCGCCGGGGGCGGCGTGAGGCGGCGGGTTGCCCGCGGATGATGGATGTCGCGGAAATTCTGCGCGCACTCGACCGCACGGCTAGGGCGATGCTGCCGACCGCGGTGATCGTGGTGGTCATGGTTCTGCTGGCGCTGCCCGGCCTGCTGCCGGCGGCAACCGATTTGCGGGCGGGGTTCGTGATGTCCTCGGTGTTTTTCTGGACGATTTACCGTCCAGCGGCGCTGCCCGCGCCGGTCGTCGCCCTGATCGGGGTGCTGCTCGGCCTGCTGGGCGATGTGCCGCTCGGCATCTGGTCGGTGCTGCTGCTGCTCGAACAGGCGATTGCCGGCATGTCGCGGCGGGTTCTGCTGAGGCAGGGTTTCATGCTGGTCTGGCTGGCGTTTTCCGGCTGCGTGCTGGCGGTGGTGTCCCTGGAGTGGTTGGCCCGGATGCTGCTGTCATTCACCGCGTTGCCGCTGATGCCGACCGTTCTGGAATTCACCCTCAGCGTGCTGATCTATCCGCTCGTGGTCGTGCCGCTGGCGCGCGCCCATGCCGGCCCGGCCGCGCCGGAACAGGCCTGAGCGGCGATGAAGCGCGAACGCGAGATCCGGCCGATCTTCACCCGGCGCGCCCTGCTGCTGGGCGCGGCCGAGCTTGGCGCGTTCGGCGTGCTCGGCTCCCGCCTGTATCGCATGCAGGTGCTCGAACACGGCAAATACGCGACATTGGCGAAGCACAATTCGATCAACGAGCGTCTCGTCGCGCCGATGCGGGGGCTGATCACCGACCGCTACGGCACGCTGCTCGCCAGCAACAAGCGACACTGGCGGGCGATGTTCATGATGGTCGAGGCGCCGGACCCTGCGGCGGTGGTGACGCGCTTTGCCGGGATCGTTGGCCTCGATCCCGCCGAGACGGCCCGGATCATGCGCGATCTCAAGGGAAAACCACACTATATTCCGTTGCTTTTGAAAGATTATCTGGATTGGCGGGATATGGCGCGCATCGAGGTGCATGCCACCGACCTGCCGGGCGTGTTCGTCGATGTCGGGGCTTCGCGGGTCTATCCGTTCGGCGAGCAGATGGCGCATGTGGTCGGCTATGTCGCAAGGCCGACCCAGGCCGAGGCCGCCGCCAATCCGCTGCTCGCCCTGCCGGGCATGCGGGTGGGGCGCGCCGGCATCGAGCGGGTGCGCGACGCGGCGCTGCGCGGCACGCCGGGGATCGTGCAGACCGAGGTGAACGTCCACGGCACCGTGGTGCGCGTGCTGGACCGCGACAACGGCGTGCAGGGCCGCACGGTGCAGACGACGCTCGATGCCGGCCTGCAATCGATCGCGGCGCAGCGGCTCAGCGGGCAGTCGGGCGCCGCGGTGATGATCGACACCCAGAATGGCGAAGTGCTGACGATGTCGAGCGAGCCGGGGTTCGATCCCACGCTGTTCGATACCGGCGTGCCGGAATCGGTGTGGAAATCGTGGATGTCCAACCCGCGGCACCCGATGAGCGACCGGGCGACGCGCGGGCTCTATGCGCCGGGCTCGACGTTCAAGCCCTGCACCGCGCTGGCGGCGCTGGAGGCGGGCGTGATCACGCCGCAGACCCGGTTCTTCTGCCCGGGGTACCTCAAGCTCGGCAATCATACCTTCTATTGCTGGGATCATTACGGACACGGCCATATCAATGTGGTCACCGCCCTGCAGCAGAGCTGCGACGTGTTCTTCTATCATGCGGCCCTGCTGGTCGGGATCGACCGGATGGCGGCGATGGGCCGGCGGCTGGGGCTGATCGGCAGGCTGCCGCTCGGCCTGCCGGCGGTCTCCGAGGGGTTTCTGCCGACCTCCGGCTGGGCGCGGCGGCGCCGGCTGGTCTGGACCAAGGGCAATACCGTGATCCAGGGCATCGGGCAGGGCTACACCCAGGTGACGCCGCTGGGGCTGGCGACGATGACCGCGCGAATCGCGACCGGCCGGGCGGTGGAGCCGCATGTCGCGCGGGGAATCGGGCGGGACCTTCTGCATCAGGACCAGCCGGACCGCTGGCCGGAGCTTGGCCTTGACGAACGCAGCCTTGCCGCGGTGCGCCAGGGCATGTTCGAGGTGGTGAACACGACCAAGGGCACCGCCTATGGCGCGCGGCTAGCGCTGCCGGGCGTGTTCATGGCGGGCAAGACCGGCACGGCACAGGTCCATGACAACACCCAGGCGCAGGAAAAGGCCAATCTCAGCGACGCAACGCTGCCCTGGAAATTCCGGCCGAACGCCTTCTTCATCGCCTTTGCCCCGGCGCACGCGCCCCGCGTGGCCGTGGCGGTCGCGGTTGAGCATGGCGATGAGGGGGCGACCGCGGCGGCTCCGATCGCGCATGACCTCGTCACCGCGGCGCTGACCCGCGACCTGCGCGCAGCGCCGCCCGGCACCGTGGTCGAGACGCCGGCCGAGGCCAGCGCGGGCCGGAGCGGGCCGGCATGACGCCATTGCTGACCGACAAGACCTATCGGCCCTATTACGAGCGCGGCACCGGCATTCCGGCCAAGCTGCTGCGGATGAACTGGCTGTTCGTGCTCGCCTGCTGCGCTGTGGCGGGCATCGGCTACGCGGCGCTCTACTCGGCCGCGGGCGGCCATGGGCAACCCTATGCCACGCCGCAGATCGAGCGCTTCTTCGCGGCCCTGATCATGATGATCGCGATTGCGATGGTCGATATCCGGCTGATCGCGAAAATGGCCTGGCCGCTTTACGGGCTCGGGCTGCTGCTGCTGGTCGCGGTCTGGAAGTTCGGGCATGTCGGGCTCGGTGCCAAGCGCTGGCTCGATGTCGGCGGCGTGCACCTGCAACCCTCGGAGCTGATGAAGCTGTTTCTCGCGCTCGCGCTCGGCGCCTGGTTTCAGCGCGCCAGCCACGAGCAGGTCGGCAATCCGCTTTTCCTGGTTCCGCCGGCGCTGACCATCCTGCTGCCGGCCGCGCTGATCCTGAAGGAGCCCAATCTCGGCACCGCCGTCATCACCATGAGCATCGGCGGCGCAGTGATGTTCGGCGCCGGGGTGCGATGGTGGAAATTCGCGATCGTGCTCGCGCTCGTCGCGGTGATCGCGCCGTTCGCCTATCACCATCTGCATGGCTACCAGAAGGAGCGGATCCTGACCTTCCTGCATCCGGGGCGCGATCCGCTCGGCGCGGGCTACAACATCATCCAGTCGAAGATCGCGCTCGGCTCGGGCGGGATGTGGGGGCAGGGCTATCTGCACGGCTCGCAGAACCAGCTCAACTTCCTGCCCGAGAAGCAGACCGATTTCGTCTTCACCATCATCGCCGAGGAATTCGGCTTCGCCGGATCGGCGGTGCTGCTCTCCATCCTGCTGTCGATGGTGGCGATGGCGACCTATACGGCGCTGCGCTGCCGCCACCAGTTCGGCCGGCTCGTCGCCATCGGGATCTCGACGAACCTGTTTCTGTATTGCTTCGTCAATCTCGCCATGGTGATGGGGCTTATTCCGGTGGGCGGCGTGCCGCTGCCGCTGGTTTCCTATGGCGGCTCGGCGCTCACCGCCGTGATGCTGGGATTCGGGGTGCTGATGTCGGTGCATGTTCACCGCGACGTCGAGTTCGAGGCTGCCGACAGCCAGTAGGCCGACAGGGCGCCGCATCCGGATCGGATGATGCTCTGAAATCGGAAAGGGCTCGATTTACGTCGAGGCCCGCGGGCGCATGGGTGATCCTCAAAACACGTATTTTGAATGAACCTTTTAAGGCGTATAAACATTCATATCAAATACATGTTTTATTCGGGGTCCGCCCCAGGCCGCAGGAAGAGATTGCCCATGCCCGCTCCACTTTCCGACCAGACCATCGCTCTCATCAAGGCCACGGTGCCCGCGCTTGAACGGCACGGGCTGGCCATCACCCGCCGGATGTATGAACGGATGTTCCGCAATCCGGCGATCGCCGAGCTGTTCAACCAGTCGCACCAGGATGGCGCGGGCGCGCAGCCGAAGGCGCTGGCCGGCGCTGTGCTGGCCTATGCGCGACATATCGACGATCTTGCGCCGCTGGCCGGCGCGGTCGAGCGGATCGCGCAGAAGCATGTCGCGCTGAACATCCTGCCCGAGCATTATCCGCATGTGGCGACCGCGCTGTTGGCGGCCATCGGCGATGTGCTGGGCGATGCCGCGACCGACGAGATCCTCGCCGCCTGGGGCGAGGCGTACTGGTTTCTCGCCGAGCTGCTGATCGGCCGCGAGGCCACGATCTACCGCGATCTCGCCGCCGCACCCGGCGGCTGGAACGGCTGGCGGGATTTCGTGGTCGAGGATGTCGTGGAAGAGAGCAGCGTCATCCGCTCCTTCACCCTGGTGCCGGATGATGGCGGGCCCGTGCTGCGGCACCGCCCGGGCCAGTATCTCGGCTTCGCCTTCGACGTGCCGGGCATCGGCGCGCAGCGGCGCAATTATTCGATCTCCTGCGCGCCGAACGACCGCACCTATCGCATCACCGTCAAGCGCGAGGAGATGGGGCGGATTTCCAACTGGCTGCACGACCATGCGCGGCCTGGCACCATGCTGCGGGTGGCGGCACCGGCGGGGGATTTTTTCCTCGATGCCGCGTCGGCTTCGCCGGTCGCCCTGGTCAGCGGCGGCGTTGGCCTCACGCCGATGATCAGCATGCTTGAGACCATCGCGGCGACATCGCCCGCGCGGCCGACCTTCTGGGTGCATGGCGCGCTGAACGGCCGTGTCCATGCGATGCGCGAGCATGTCCGCGCGCTGGAGGCGCGGGCGCCGGGCGTTTCCACCGCGACATTTTACGCCGAGCCCATGCAAGAGGACCGGCCGGGCATTGATTATGACCACGAGGGCCTCGTCACCGCCGCCTTCCTGCACGCGCATGTGCCGGCGGACACGGTCTTTCACGTCTGCGGACCGAAGCCCTTCATGCGCGCGGTGATCGGCGGGCTCGCCGGGCTGGGCGTGCCGGAAGAGCGGCTGCGCTTCGAGTTCTTCGGCCCGGCGGACGAACATCCGGCCGCGGTGTTCCAGACGGAAACAGCCTGAGCCGGGCAGTCTCGCTGCCTCTTGTGCCGCCCGGATGCGCGTTGCAGGATGCGCCCGGGCGGCAACGATCCGCCCCATCATGGAGGAAACGAAGATGGCCGGATCACTGCGCGCCGAGATTCCCGTCACCGAACTGCTGAAGGACGATCCGAAGAACTGGGGGCGCTGGGGGCCGGACGACGAGGTCGGCGGCCTGAACTTTCTCACCAGCGAGGAGGTGCTGCGCGGCGTTCAATCCGTGAAGCAGGGCAAGACCTTCACCCTGCAGATCCAGATGTGCCACCCGAAGGGCGATCCGGTCTGGCCCGGCCGCAAGGACCCGGTGCGGATCAACGTGATGGACAAGGGCCATTACATGTGCGGCAAGGGCCCGGTGTTTCCCGGCCATGCCGAATATGCCGACGACGTGCTGTTCATGTATCTGCAGGGTTCGACGCAGTATGACGCGCTCGGCCATGTCTGGTGCGACGACACGCTCTACAACGGCTATGACGCGCGCACCACGGCGGGCGGCATGACCAAGGCCAGCGTGCTGCCGATCGCCGAGCGCGGCATCGTCGGGCGCGGCATCCTGATCGACATGGCCCGCCATCGCGGCAAGCCCTGGCTGGAACGCGCCGAGACCTTCTCCCATGAGGACCTGATGGCGGCGGCCGAGAAACAGGGCGCGAAGATCGAGAAGCACGACATCCTGATCATCCGCACCGGCTGGATCGGCTCCTACTACAAGCGCGAGAAGGACGAATTCTACAAGGATTTCATGGAGCCGGGCCTGACCTATTCGAAGGAGCTGGTGAAGTGGTTCCACGAGATGGAGATCCCCAATCTCGTCACCGACACGATCGCTAACGAGATCACCGCCGACCCGGTCTCCGGCGTGGTCCTGCCGCTGCACAACGCGCTGATGCGCAATCTCGGCGTCACCTTCACCGAGATCGCTGCCCTCGATGACCTCGCCGAGGATTGCGCGAAGGACGGGCAGTGGACCTTCCTCTACACCGCAGCCCCGCTCAAGGTGGTCAACGGCACCGGCGCGCCGGTGAACCCCGTCGTGATCAAGTAAGGACGCCTGGATGAGCATCTACGACGAGAAACCCTGGCTCGCGCTCTACGACGCGGGCCAGACTGGCGAGATCGTGCCCGATTTCACCGATGCGCTGGCGATGTTCCGCGCCGCCGTGGCGCGCGCGCCGCAAGCGCCGGCCATTCTCTATTTCGACGGCCGGATGACCTATGCCGAACTCGACCGGCAGAGCGACGGTCTGGCCGGCTATCTCGCGGCGCACGGCTTCGGCGCGGGCGACCGGCTGGCGGTCTATCTGCAGAACGTGCCGCAATTCGTCATCGCGATTCTTGGCGCCTGGAAGGCGGGGGGCATCGCAGTGGCGGTCAACCCGATGAACCGGGCGCGGGAGATTGGCATCCTGTTCGCCGACTGCACGCCGAAGGCGGTCGTCTGCCATGACACGACCTGCGAGGAGACGGTGGGCGCGCTGGAGCCGGGGTTGCGGCCGCAGATCGTGCTGACCACCTCGGCGCTCGCCTTCCAGACCCGCAACGATCCTCGCCTGTTCGCGGGGATGCAGCGCCAGGCCTGTTCTGGAACGGTCGATTTCGAGGCGGCGATCGCGGCGGGCGGGGCGCTGCCGCCCACCCCCGCCTACAAGCCGGGCGACATCGCCTTCCTCGTCTACACCTCGGGGACGACCGGCGTGCCCAAGGGGGCGATGAACACGCATGGCAACGTCACCTTCAACGCCCAGACCTATCGCGACTGGATCGGGCTGGGGGAGGGCGAGCCGATCCTCGGCATCGCGCCGCTGTTCCACATCACCGGGCTGATCGGCCATATCGCCGCCGCCTTCATCACCGCATCCCCGCTGATCCTCGCCTATCGCTTCGAGCCGGGGGTGATGCTGGACGCGATCGAGGAACACAAGGCGGCCTTTACTATCGGCGCCATCACCGCCTTCATCGCGATGATGAACCACCAGAACGCGGCCCCCGCCAAGCTCGCCTCGATGACCAAGATCTATTCCGGCGGCGCGCCGATTCCGCCCAGCGTGGTCACCGCCTTCCGCGAGACGTTCGGACACTACATCCATAACGGCTATGGGCTGACCGAAACCAACTCGCCCACGCATGTCGTGCCGCTGTCGCGCGAGGCGCCGGTCGATCCTGCCTCGGGCGCGCTGTCGATCGGGGTGCCGGCCTACAACACCATCTCCTGGATCTGCGACGATGAGGGGCGGGAACTGCCGGTGGGCGAGGTCGGCGAGATCGTCAGCCAGGGGCCGATGATCGTGCCGGGGTACTGGAACAAGCCGGACAAGACCGCCGAGGCGATCCGCAATGGCCGGTTTCATACCGGCGATGTCGGGTTCATGGACAAGGATGGCTGGTTTTATCTGGTCGACCGCAAGAAGGACATGATCAACGCCGCCGGCTACAAGGTCTGGCCGCGCGAGGTGGAGGACGTGCTCTATACCCATCCCGCGGTGCGCGAGGCGGCGGTGGTGGGTGTGGCCGACGCCTATCGCGGCGAGACGGTGAAGGCCGTGATCAGCCTGCGACCGGGCGCGAACGTGACGCAGGACGAGATCATCGCCTTCTGCAAGGAGCGGATGGCCGCCTATAAATATCCCCGCGCGGTCGAGATCATCGACGATCTGCCCAAGACCGTGACGGGCAAGATCCTGCGGCGGGAGTTGCGCGGGTAGAACGATTGGGTTGAACTACTTTAGGTAGAATAATATCATGCCGCCCTCACGCATGGGGGCGGCATGTCGGCTTCATTCGAACTTGTCGGGCCGGACGCGATTGGGCTGATCGAGGGGCTGACGACGTCGTCTCTCGCGGGCGTGCCGCCCGGCGGATTCGCGCTCGCCGGACTTGCCGCCGGGGCGGTGGCGAGCGTGACCCTCTCGGGCGCTTACGGATTTTCCGCGAGTGCCGCCGGCGGGGCGACCGTGTCTTCCGGCGGCGGCGCGATCACCATCGGCGGCAGCGCGACGCAGGTGAACGCGGCGCTGGCCAGCCTCGCGATCAGCGCCACGGCGGCCAGCACCGGGACCATCGCCATCACCGCGGCGAGCGGCGGGACGACGCTGTCCTCCACCGTGGCGGTGCGGGTATTTCCGGACTCGCCGCCCGCCTTCGTGGCGCCGCCCGCCGCACTCACCCTTGCCGCCGGGGTCGGGCAGACGCTCGGCCTTGCCATCGCCGATGATCCCGCGGCCCTGCTCGCCGGGTTCGGCCTCGGCGGCGAGACCCTCACCGTCAGCCTGATCGCCGATACGGGTGCGTTCCTGCTCGATACCGCGTCAGTTGCGGCGATCGGCGTTGCCGGCAATGGCACCGGGACGCTGGTGCTGAGCGCTGCGGCGAGCGATCTCGCCGGCCTCACCAGCGCGCTCGACGCGGTGCGCTTCGCCGCCACGGCAGCGGGCACGCTCGAATACGTGCTCCGCCAGTCCGGCGGCGTGCTGCCCGATGCGGTGACCAATGGCGGCCTGAGCATCGCCGTCACCGGCGCGGTCGCCGGCGGGAGTGCGAGCTGGGCCGGCGGCGCCGGGAACTGGCAGAGCGCGGCGGACTGGTCCGGCGGGGTGGTGCCGGGCGTGGGCACGGATGTGACGATCGGCACCGGCGCGGTGATCGGCGGCGAGGGGCTCGGCCCGGCGCTGGATGTGGCACCCGGCGCATCGGTCGGGCTCGACGGCGCATTCGGCGTCGCCACGGCGACGTTCGGCAGCGCTGCCGCGGTCGCCATCGATGGCGCGCTGTCGATCGCCGGCGGGCTTGTGCTCGATGCCGCGACGCTGGTGGTCGGCGCCTCCGGCACGCTCGATGCCGCCGGGATCACGATCGGCGCGGATGGCGCGCTCGTCGCCTTCGGCGCGCTCGCGGCCGGCGGGCTCTCGGCGTCGGGAACGGCGTTGCTGCCGGGCGGCGGCACGCTGGCCGGCGCGCTCGATCTCGCGTCCGGCGGCGTGGTGGATTTCGCCGGCACGCTGCAAGCCGACGCCGCGTCGCTCGCCACCGGGTTCGACGCCATCTCCCTCGCCGCCGGCAGCACGCTCGAAGGGGCGGGGCTGCTGGTGGCGGGCAATTTCAGCGAACCGGAAACCATTGTCGGGCCCGGCACCATTCTTGCCCCCGGCCCGACGCCGCTCGCCATCGCCGCCGGCAGCATCGGCGGCGGGGTCGATCTCGCGATCGCGCCGGGCGGCGTGCTGGAGCTGGGCACGGTCTCGCCGCTCTATGGCGTGTTCAACGCCACGCCCGTCACTGTCGGCGCCGACGCCACGATCAGCTTCGCGCCGGGGGCCAGCACGGCGCAGGACGCCACCGCCTATGCCAGCACGCTCGGCGAGCAGGGCGGGGTCCTGGTGCTCGACAGCCCGGCCGATTTCGCCGCCACCCTGGCCGGCTTCGTCCCCGGCGACCGGATCGTCCTGCCCAGTCTCACCAGCCTGTCGGTGCTCAACGTCTCGACCACCGGGTTCGAGGTCGCGGGCCTCGTCGCCGGCAACACCGCGCAGAGCGAGATCGTCACCATCCATGCCGCGATCCCCGCCGGGGTGGCGCCGGTGGTGGAGACGGACCGCGCCGGGGATCCGGTGATCGGGCTGCGCGCCGCCACGGCCGCGCTGACGCTGAACGACGTGCCGGCCGCCGGCGCCTCGATCGAGGCGGTGAGCGGCGTCGCCACGCCGCTGATCGGCCTTGGCCTGCTGGTGCCCGGCAATGGTTCGGCCGGGCTGCAACTCACCGTCAGCGCCGTTCATGGGCAGATCGCCAGCGGCGGCGGGACGGCTTCGGGCTCGCTGGTGCTGAGTGCGGCGAACGCGCTTGCGATGAACGCTGAACTTGCTGCACTCGCCTATACCGCGTCCGGCGGCGGCACCGGCGATGTGCTGAACTTCACCGGCGGCACCGGACTTGCCGGGCTGAGTGCGGCGATCGGCGTCGCCATTGCCAATGCCGGCACGCTCGATTTCTCCGGCGCCGGTGGCAGTCTGTTCAATGCCGGTTCGTCCTGGCGGGGGGGCGTGCCGCCGGCCAATGGCGATGTGGCGGTGTTTGCCAGCCATGCCGGCGCCCCGCTTCTCGTGGTGGGCCCCGGGGTTGCAGGCAGCGCCTCGGTCGGCGGTGCGTATGATTTCACCGGCACGATCGATCTGCCGGGCACCGGAACGGCTCTCGATATCGGCGCGGGCGGATTGGCGCTGTTCGATGCCGGCGCGGTGGTTTCGCTTGGCGGCGATGTGGCGGTCGGCGATGCGGCGGGGGCGGGCACGCTCGGCATCGCCGGGTCTCTCGAAGCCGCGGGAACGATCGTGGTCGCCGGCGGTGCGGCGTCCGGCTGGCTCGATGTCACCGGCAGCATCGCCGCCGCGGCGCTGGTGCTGGGGGGCGGCGCCGCCGGCACCTTCGACCTGACGGGGACGGCTGCTTTCGGCGCGGCGACGATCGATGGTTTCGGCGCGGTCACGGCGCTGGGCACGGCCGCGCTCGATTTCGGCACGTTCACGCTGGCGGGCGGCACGGTCGGGCTCGGGGGCGAAGGCAGCCTTGCCCTCGGCCCTGCCACGATCACCGCGGGCACCCTGCGGCTTGCGGATTCCAGCCGGCTATCCGGCACTGCCGGGCTCGATCTCACCGGCGGGACACTGGCGATCGGCGGGCTCGCTTCGGCATCGCTCGGCGGCGGGCTGGTGCTGGGGGCGGCGCGGTGCTCACGGTGGGCGGCGTGCTCGACGCGGGCTCCCTGCTCGATTCGGCTTCGGCCACGCTCGCGGGCGGCACAATCGCGCTGGCCGGCGCCGCGACGCTTGCCGCGGGCGCGACGCTGACCCTGGCGGAGGGCGCGCTGCGTGCCTCGGCGATCAGCCTTGCCGCCGGTGCCACGCTCACCGGGCATGGGTTGATCGGCGCGGCCGGCCCGGCCGGCCTCGTTCCCGTCGATGTCGGCGGCGTGCTGGCGGCGTCCGGCGGCACGCTGGTGGTGGGCGGCACGCTGGCCGGCGGCGCTATGATCGGCGCCGGCGCAGCACTTGATCTGGTGGGGCCGGCCGCCGGCGGCAGCATCGCCTTCGCCGGCGCAAACGGTATTCTTGCGCTCGGCGATGTCGCGGCGATGACCGATCCGGTAGTGAACATGGCGGCCGGCGACGCGATCGACCTGATCGGCGTCGCGCCATCGCTGGTCAGCGATGCGAGCGGCACGCTCACGGTCGGCGGGCAGGGCGGATTCGGCCTTGCGGAGGCGGCGGCGCAGGCGGCGATCGCGATCGGGGCGGACGGGGTTGGCGGCACCTATGTCACGGTTGGCGGCGCCATGCCCTGCTTTGCCCGCGGCACGAGGCTGCTGACGCCGGACGGATACCGGCCGGTCGAGACGCTGCGGCCCAGCCAGCGGCTGGTGACCGAGAGCGGCGCGACGGAGCCGATTGTCTGGATCGGCTGGCGGACGATCGATCTCTCGCGCGACGAGGCGGCCGCATTGCTGCACCCGGTCGTCATCACGCCGGGCGCTTTCGCTCCCCTCACGCCAACCCGCCAGGTGACGCTTTCACCCTTGCACGCCGTTTTCGCGGAAGGTGTGCTGGTGCCGGCGATGCTGCTGGTGAACGGCGCAACCGTGCGGCGGGATTGCGCCCGGTTCGCCGTGACCTATTACCATGTGGAACTCGCCCGCCACGCGGTGATCCGGGCGGATAACCTGCCGTGCGAGACCTATCGCGACGACGGCAACCGCGACAGGTTCGCGATGGCGCTCGGCGCGCCGGGGGCGTCGGTGGCGTCCTGCTGCCCGGTCGTCACCTCCGGCGCGGCGTTGCGCTCGGTTCGGGCGAAGCTGCACAGCCGTGCCATCGCGCTCGGATATCAGATCGTGCATGGCGCCGAGGTGGACGCGCTGGCCGGCGATGCGCCGCCGATCCAGCCGCGGCGGCGGCGCGGGCGTCTCGATTTCAGCCTGCCGGCGCCGGTTTCGCGGCTGGTGCTGCGTGCCCGCGCGACGCCGCCCGCCTATACTGACCCGGCATCCGAGGATCGCCGCTGCCTCGGCATTTGCACGGGAGGGGTTGTTGCCAACGGCGTGCGCTTGCCAGCCTGGCACGGCGCAGGCTGGTACAGCCCGGACGAGGGGGATCGCGGCATGTGGAGTGGCGGGACCGCCGAGCTGGTGTTCGCCCGCCCGGCGCGCCGGATCACCCTCGATCTTGTGGGCAGCGTGCCGCGCTGGGTGCGGAACCCGGCGATGCTCGCGCTCTGACGCGGCGGATTTGACAAGAGACCGCGATGTCAATAAGCGCACCGTCACGGCCGGGAACGTGGACGCACCTGCGGGGTGCGCGCCCGTTCTGTCGCGCATGCGCGGCAGAACCTACCGGTGCAACATCAGCGGCATGTCCGCGTCAACAAGAAGGAGTGCGGCACGCATGACCAAGCGTACCGAGAGCAAGTACAAGATCAACCGCCGCCTCGGCGTCAATCTCTGGGGGCGGCCGAAATCCCCGATCAACAAGCGCGAATACGGCCCCGGCCAGCACGGCCAGCGCCGCAAGAAGCCGTCCGATTTCGGCGTGCAGCTGATGGCGAAGCAGAAGCTTCGCGGCTATTACGGCAATATCAGCGAGAAGCAGTTCTACAAGTATTACGAGGAGGCGGTGCGCCGCCGGGGCGACACCTCGGAGAATCTGATCGAGCTGCTCGAGCGCCGGCTCGATGCGGTGGTCTATCGCATGAAGTTCGCGATCACCCCGTTCGCCGCGCGTCAGTTCGTCAGCCACGGCCACGTTCTGGTCAATGGCCGCCGCGTCAACATCTCGTCGTATCAGGTGCGTGACGGCGATGTCGTCGAGGTGCGCGAGAAGTCGAAGCAGCTCGCCATGGTGCTCGACTCGGTGCAGAGCGCCGAGCGCGACGTTCCTGAATATATCGAGGTCGATCACCGCGCGATGAAGGGCACCTTCGCCCGCGCGCCGAAGCTGGCCGACGTTCCCTATCCCGTGCAGATGGAACCGAACCTGGTCGTCGAGTTCTACTCGCGCTGAGCCTGCTTCCGGTTCGACGTCATGGGGCCTATATCCGGATCGGGTATGGGCCCCGTTTCGTTTCGGTCCGCCGTTTGTTTTTGGCCAAGGAGAGGCGACATGAACACGACGAAGCGCATCATCGGCCTGGCTCTCGCGCTGGCCTTGGCGGGAACGCTCTCCGGCTGCGGGATTTTCGGATCGGGCGGATCGGCCGGGCCGGGCCGGGCGACCATCGCCATTCCGCAGCAGGGGCGCTGACCGCCCGCCACCGCGCCGTGGCGCGGGACGGGTGGCTGAGCGCCGTGGCGCGGAGGGCGGCTGAGCGCTGCGGCGCGGACGGGCGGCTAAGGCCCTATTCGGCAGGCGGGAAGGCGCCGGCGCGGACCTCTTCGGCGTAGGCGCCGATCGCCTCGCGGACCACCCGGGCGCCATCGACATAGACCTTGGCGAAGCCGGGCACATAGCCGCCGGTCAGGCCCAGAACGTCGTGCATCACAAGGATCTGCGCGTCGGTCCCGTTGCCGGCGCCGATGCCGATGGTGGGCACGCGGACGCGTTTGGTGATTTCGGCGCCGAGCCCGGCCGGGATTGCCTCCATCAGCACCATCCGCGCGCCGGCCTCGGCGAGCGCGCCGGCCTCCTCAATCATCCGCGCCGCCGCGTCCTCGGTCTTGCCCTGCTTGCGGAAGCCGCCGAGCTGGCGGACATGCTGCGGCGTCAGGCCGATATGCGCGCAGACCGGCACGGCGCGGGCGGACAGGAACCCGACGGTCTCGACCATCGCCGCACCGCCTTCGAGCTTGATGATGTCGGCGCCCGCCTTGAGCAGCTGGGCGGCGCTGGCGAAGGCCTGGGTTGGGCCGGTCTCGAAACTGCCGAAAGGCAGGTCGGCCATGATCAGGCAGGAGGGCGCGCCGCGCGCGACCATGCCGGTGTGATAGACCATCTGCTCCAGCGTGACCCGCAGCGTGTCGCGCTCGCCCTGGACCGTCATGCCGAGGGAATCACCGATCAGGATGCCGTCGATCCCGGCGGCCTCGGCGAGCTTCGCGAAGGGATAGTCATAGGCGGTGATCAGGGCGCGGCGCTCGCCGTTGCGCTTCGCGCGTTCCCATGATCCGATCGATTTCCGGTCGGCCTTGCGATCTGCCGTTTCCATCGTCCTGCCTTTCTGTGCCGGGACCTGCCCGCGCGTCACGAGGCTTCGGCAATCAGCCGCTCGCCATCCGCCGTCACCTCGCGCAACGTACCGCTCGACACGTCGAAATAGAAGCCATAGACGCCGAGTTGGCCGGCTTCGTGCGCCTCGGCGATCCAGGGAAGGTCATGAGGTTTTCGAGCGAGACCCGCACGCTCTCGATCTCGGCGCGGCGGGCGCCTCGACCGGATCGTCGGCGAAGCGGGCGGCGCGCTTGCGGGCCGGCTCGGCGATCCGCACCCAGTTCGCCACGAAATCGCGCGCCTCGGGCGGCGGCTCGTGCAGCAGCGCCGCGATGCCGCCGCAGGAGGAATGGCCGATCACCGCGATGCGCCGAACCCGCAGCACCCGCACGGCGAATTCGAGCGCCGCCGAGGTGCCGTGATTGGCGGTGTCCGGCGCGTAAGGGGGCACGAGATTGGCGATGTTGCGCACGGTGAAGACATCGCCGGGCGCGCAGTCGAAGATCATCTCCGGGGTCACCCGGGAATCGCAGCAGCCGATGGCGAGCGTATGCGGCTTCTGCCCGTCGCGCGCCAGCGCCTCCAGGGTTTCCCGCTGCGACGGCCAGCGTCCGTTGCGGAACCGCCGATATCCGGCCAGCAGCTCATCCATCTCGGCTCCTTATCCAGTGTCCCGAAGCTGAAAACCACCGGGTTTCACGCTCAGGATGGACACTCTGAAAACTCGGCGTCGCGGCGGCCTGCCCGTCCCTGGGATTCACCCACGAATTGAAGGCGCGGGACGCCGTCTCCTCTGTCGATTAACACCCATGCCGCGATGCGGCAAACCTTGTCTCATTCCGTGAACCGCCTGGCCTGAGGCGACGCCACCCCTTGCCGCGATGCGGCGGCGGCGCATACTCTGCCACGCAAGCTTCACAGGTGATCCATGCCCGATACCCATGCCGAGCGTCTTGCCCCGCAACTGACCGAATGGCGCCGCTACCTGCACCAGCACCCCGAACTCTCGTTGCAGGAGCAGAATACCGCGGCGTTCGTCTGCGAACGGCTCAGCGAGCTCGGGATTCCATTCGAGGCGGGGATCGGCGGGCATGGCGTCGTCGCCACGCTGCGGCGCGGCGGCAACCGCAGCGTCGGCCTGCGGGCGGACATGGATGCGCTGCCGATCACCGAGGCGACGGGCCTGCCCTATGCCTCGAAAACCCCCGGCGTGATGCATGCCTGCGGGCATGACGGGCATACCACCTCGCTGCTCGGCGCGGCGATGCTGCTGCGCGACGACCCGGACTGGTCGGGCACCGTGCATTTCGTGTTCCAGCCCGCCGAGGAAGGCTTCGGCGGCGCGCTGGCGATGATGGAGGACGGGCTGTTCCGCCGGTTCCCGATGGAGCGCATCTTCGGCTATCACAACTGGCCTGGCCTGGAAGCTGGCGCGATCATGATCCATGACGGGCCGATGATGGCGCAGGGCGAGCGCCTTGGCATCACCATCCACGGCCATGCCGGCCATGCGGCCATGCCGCATCTGACCGCCGATCCGGTGGTCTGCGCGGCGCAGATCATCGTCGCGTTGCAATCGGTCGTCGCGCGCAGCGTCAATCCGCTCGACGCCGCGGTGGTGTCGATCTGCGGGCTGCGGGGGGCCGAGGCCGACAACCAGGTGCCCGACACGGTGACGCTGCGCGGCACGGTGCGCGCCCTGCTGCCCGAGGTGTTCGACAGCGTCGCCGCGCGAATTCGCGAGATCGTCGGGCACACCGCCGCCGCGATGGGGTGCCGCGGCGAGGTGACCTTCGAGCGACGGCTCGCCGCGACCATCAACCACAAGGACGAGGCGGCAATGGGCCGGCGCGTGGCGCAGGAGCGTGGGATGCCGGTTCTCGCCGGCCTGCCGCCGACCATGGCGAGCGAGGATTTCGGCTGGTTCCTGCAGGACATTCCCGGCGCCTATGCCTGGATCGGCAATGGCCCTGCCGACCAGGGCGCGTTCCTGCACAATCAGAACTACGATTTCAACGACGCGATCCTGCCGGTTGCCGCCGGCTATCTCGCGGGCGTGGCGAAAGCGGCGCTGGCCGGCTGAACGGGACGGCGATGGAAGAGTTTCAGCCCCGCCCGCCGGTTGCGCTCACCGCGGCGATGCGGCGCGATATCGCCCGCCGGCTTGCCGCGGGCGAGGGCAATGCCGGCGCGGCGGCCGCCGCGGACCGCCGCCCGGTGGCGGAGGACGCCGCTGGTCTTGTGGGCGCGGCGGTGGCCGGGCGGATCGGGCTGGTGAGTGTCGCCTTGCCCAGCCTTGCCTATCCGCTGTGGATCCGCGCGGGCAGCGGCGATGCGGCGGCTGCCATCGCGGCGGTGCGGGAGGCGGGCGGCGGGCTCGATCTGCCATTTTTGCCGCACCGGATCATGGTGATCGGCGATGCCTATCTCGCGGTGGCACTTGCCGCATCCTATCCGGATGCCGGGCTGGTCAGCGTCGAGCCGGTGCCGGACCGCGCCCGGCTGCACGCGCTCAACACGCTGCCGTGGCGACGCATTGCCACCGTCCACAATCCCGTCGGCGTCGCTGGCACCCGCCTTTCGGTCTTTACCGATCCCGCGACCGGCGGCGAGCTGCTGGTGGCGGATCCGAACGGCGAGATCGCGACACTCGGCCTCGGCCAGGTGTTGCGGCATTTCGGCTGGCAGGATGCCGACCTGCTGGTGATCGACCCGGCGGTTTGCCCCGACCTCGCCAACCCCGCGATCGACGGCGATCTGTCCGCCTTCAGACGGATCATGGTCAGGGTTGGGGCTGCGGGGGCGGAGATCGCGCTGGCCGACCGTCTGGCGCCGCCGGCCTGGCGGGCTGGGAGGGCGCCGCGTCATGTTACCTTCGATCGCGCCGCTGCCGGGCCGCGCGCCTCGTCGCGCCGCCAGAAGGTGTTCGACCTTGCCGGCGAGACCATCGCCTGCACCATGCCGGCGCAGGGTTGGCGACCGGCCGGAGAGACCGGGTTCTGCCTCGCCCCGCCTGCCGGCGGGGAGGCGGTGCGGCTTGCGCTGCGCTGCTTCGCCGCCGGCGCTTCAGGGTTCGAGGCGGGGTTGCGGCTGCTGCCCGCGCCGGTCGCACCGACCCGGCTTGCGATCGGGTTCGCCGCCGCGGACACGGGCCGCACGATCCATCGCGCCGCGCGCGAGATCAGGCCGGGCGAAAGCGTGATCTGGCGGTTCGACCTGCCGGTGTTTTTCGGCGAGCTGGAGATTGTTTTCGAGGCGACGGTGGCCGAGGGGAACGGGCAGGGCGGGTGGCTCGAACTCCACGATCCGGCGTTGCTCTGAACGGCGACGGGCCTTCCGGGTGGAGTGGAGCGAGCCGGCGATCGTCCTCAGCGTCGCCGCGTTCGGCGAGAGCGACCTGCGCGCCGTTGTCCTTGCCGAGACGCATGGCGCCTGGCATGGCCTCGCGCGCGGCGGGGCCGGACGGCGCGGCGCGGCGACCTGGCAGGAAGGCAATCTGATCAACGCCCGCTGGGTCGCGCGCCTGCCGGAACAGCTTGGCAGTCTCAGCGGCGAGCTGGTGCACCCCGCCGCCGCGATCGCGATGGCGGACAAGCTGGCGCTGGCTGTGCTGCGCGCGGCCTGTTCGGTTGCGGCCGGCGCGCTGCCGGAGCGCGAGGCGCATCGCGGCGTCTTCATCCGGCTCGCACGGCTGCTGGGGGGCATCGGCGTCGCCGGCGCGGCGCTGCCAGCGCTGGTGCGCTTCGAACTCGAATTGCTGCGCGAACTCGGCTACGGGCTTGACCTGTCGTGCTGCGCGCTGTCCGGTGTGGCCGAGGATCTCGCCTTCGTCTCGCCGCGCACCGGCCGCGCCGTGGCGCGTGAAGCCGCCGGGGACTGGGCGCCGCGGCTGCTGAGGCTGCCGGGCTTCCTGCTCGATGAGGACGGCGCCGACGACGAGGCCGACCTTGCCGCCTGCCGCGACGGGCTGGCGCTTACCGGCCATTTCCTCACCCGCGATGCGTTCGGCGCGCGCCATGCCCCGCTTCCCACGGCCCGGCTCGACCTCTATGACCGGCTGAACCGCAGACTGAACGGAGACGACGATGCCCGATGATCTCCTGGGCAATGTTCAGGACACGAAACTCGCCACCGCCCTTTCCGAGCGGTATCTTGCCTATGCGCTCTCGACCATCATGGCGCGATCGCTGCCGGATGTCCGCGACGGGCTGAAGCCGGTGCATCGCCGGTTGATCTTCGCGATGCGGCAGCTCCGGCTCGATCCGGGCTCGGGCTTCAAGAAATGCGCCCGCGTGGTGGGCGACGTGATGGGCAAGTTCCATCCGCATGGCGACATGTCGATCTACGAGGCGCTGGTCCGCCTCGCGCAGGATTTCGCCTCGCGCTATCCGCTGATCGAGGGGCAGGGCAATTTCGGCAATATCGACGGCGATAACGCCGCGGCGATGCGCTACACCGAAAGCCGGCTGACCGAGGTCGCCGCCGCGCTGCTGGAAGGGATCGACGAGGACGCCGTCGATTTCCGCCCGACCTATGACAACGAGGATTCCGAGCCCGTCGTCCTGCCCGGCGCGTTTCCCAACCTGCTGGCCAATGGCGCGGCCGGCATCGCCGTCGGCATGGCGACGTCGATCCCGCCGCACAACGCGGCCGAGCTGTGCGCCGCCGCGATCCATCTGATCCGTCATCCGGACGCCGACACCGCGTCGTTGCTCGATGTCGTGCAGGGGCCGGATTTCCCGACCGGCGGCGAACTGGTCGAGGACCGTGCGACCCTGCTCTCGGCGTATGAGACCGGCCGCGGCTCGCTGCGGGTGCGGGCGCGCTGGAGCCGCAGCGATCTCAAGGGCGGGACGTGGCAGATCGTGGTCACCGAAATTCCGTATCAGGTGCAGAAATCCCGGCTCATCGAGCAGGTCGCGCAGCTGATGGCCGAGCGCAAGCTGCCTTTGCTGGGCGATATCCGCGACGAGAGCACCGAGCGTGTGCGAATCGTGCTGGAGCCGAAATCGCGCACCGTCGATCCCGACATGCTGATGGCGAGCCTGTTCCGCGCCACCGCTTTCGAGCAGCGGTTCAGCATGAACATGAACGTGCTCGACGCCGACCGCACGCCGCGCGTGATGGGGCTGCGCGAGATGCTGCTGGCATGGCTCGATCACCGGCACGTGGTGCTGGAGCGGCGCTCCCGCCACCGGCTCGCCGCGATCGCCCGCCGGCTGGAAATCCTCGAAGGCTATCTCGCGGTCTTTCTTAATCTCGACGAGGTGATCCGCATCATCCGCACCGAGGACGAGCCGAAACCCGCCCTCATCGCCGCCTTTACCCTGACCGATACCCAGGCCGAGGCGATCCTCAACATGCGTCTGCGCAGCCTGCGCAAGCTTGAGGAGATGGAAATCCGCAAGGAACACAAGGCGCTGACCGCCGAGCGCAAGGCGCTGGATGCGATGCTCGCCGACCCGGCGAAGCGCTGGGCGCGGATCGAGGCTGAAATCGAGGCGACGGCGAAGACATTCGGCGGCGGTCCGGGGGCGCGGCGCACCACGATCAGCGGTGCGGCGCCGGTCACCGAGGTGGCGGTCGAGGCGCTGGTGGAGCGCGAGCCGCTCACCGTGATCCTATCGGAAAAAGGCTGGATCCGCGCGCTCAAGGGTCATGCCGTGGCCGAGTCCGAGCTGAAATTCAAGGAGGGCGACCGGCTGAAGGCGCTGTTGCGCTGCTCCAGCCTTGATCGGGTAACGGTGTTCGCGACCAATGGGCGCGTCTACAGCCTGCGCGCCGCCGAGCTGCCGCGCGGCCGCGGCGATGGCCAGGCGATCCGGCTGATGGTCGATCTCGGCAACGAGGACGAGGTGACGGCGCTCTTCGTCGCCGAACCCGAGGCGCGTTACCTCGTCGCCGGCACCGACGGGCGGGGGTTCATCGTGGCTGGCGCGGAACTCGGCGCGGAGAAACGCACCGGCAAGCAGATCCTCGCCGTCCGCCCGGGGCAGGAGGCCCTGCTGTGCCGCAAGGTTGCGGGCGATCATCTCGCGGTGATCGGGCAGAACCGCAAGCTGCTGGTCTTTCCGCTCGATCAGGTGCCGGAAATGGCGCGCGGCGCCGGTGTGATGCTGCAGAAATACAAGGATGGCGGGCTGGCCGATGCCAAGGGCTTCACCCTTGCCGCCGGGTTGAGCTGGCGCCTCGGTGACAAGCTGCGCACCGAGACGCGGCTTGCCGAATGGCTGGGCGCGCGCGGGCAGGCCGGACGGCTGCCGCCGACCGGCTTCCCGCGCTCGGGCACGTTCGGCCCGCCGGATGATGACGCGGGCTGATGCCCGGCCGCGCCTGACCGATCGCGCCGGGTTGCCGCTGGCGGGTGGCAGCCTCGCCCTGAATTTCCGTGCCGTCTCGCTGCTTGAGGGGGTACGCGCCGCGATTGCCGTCGCGGGCACGCTGGGCGCCGGCGCCGTGCTCGGCCTGCCGCAGCTCGGCCTTGCCGCGCTCGGCGCGCTGCTGGCCTGTTTTACCGATCCCGGCGGCGCGCTGCGCGCCCGCCTGCCGCCCATGCTGGTGTTCGGCGTCGGCGGGGCGATCTGCCTTGGTTTGTTCCGGCTGCTGGACGGGGTGAGCCCGCTGCTGGCCATTCCGGTTGCGGGGTTTGGCATTTTCTGTTGCAGCCTCGCGCGGATCTATGGGCAGGGCGGGCTGCTCGCGGGCAATCTGCTCGGCGTCACCATCGTGCTGGCGCTCGACATGCCGACCGGCTCCCCGGTCGCGGCACTGCATGCGGCGTTCGGCTTCTGGGCGGGGGCCGCGGAAGCCGCGATCCTGACCCTTGCCCTCTGGCGCATCCGCCCGTTCGGCCCGGCGCGCGCCGCGCTGGCCGATGCGGCGCTGGCGCTCGCCGAGCTTGCCCGCGACCTTGCTGCGCGCAAGGCCGATGCCGAGGGCGAGACCGGGTTCGACCTGCATGCCCGCGGCCATCGTCGGGCGGTGCGCGAGGCGATCGAGCGTGCCCGCGCCGTGACCCAGGCAACGCTCCGCCGGCGCGGCGCGGCCAGCCAGCGGGCGAACGCGCTCGTTCTGCGCATCGCCACCTTCGATCAGCTGTTCGGCGCGCTGATCGCACTGGGCGAGGACATGGCGGCCCGTGGCACCGATGATCCGGCGGCCCGACGGGCGGTGGCCGGGATCGGCGACGTGCTGGCGGCGATGGCGCCGGCGCTGGAGGCGGGCCAGTCGCTCGATACCGCCTCGTTCCGCGCCGCTCTTGCGGCGCTGCGCGATGGAGTCGCCATTGACGGGGGCGATCCGGCACTACGCCGGCCGCTGGCCGCATCTCTCGACCGGCTTTCGGTGCTTATCACGGTCTCGAACGCGCCCGGCGCGCCGGTTGCGGCCGAGAGCGCGCAGCCGGGGCTGAAGGAAGCGATCCTCGCGCCGCTGCGCTCCAATCTCACCTTGGCGTCGGTGCCGCTGCGCCATGCGCTGCGCACCGCGCTGGTCGCGACGCTGGTTCTCGCTTTCGTTGCCTGGCTTGGCAATCCGTTCGGCCACTGGCTCGCCATCACCGTGATTCTTGTGTTGCAGCCGCATTTCTCGGCCACCTGGGTCCGCGCGGTCGAGCGCGTCGGCGGCACCGTGGCGGGTGGGCTGCTCGCCGCCGGCATCGGCCTGCTGGTTCACACCAGGCAGGAACTCGCGATGGCGATGGTGCCGCTTACCCTGTTCGCCTTCGCGGTGCGCGGGGTGAACTACAGCGCCTGGGTCGTTTTGCTCACACCGATGATCGTGCTGCTGATCGAGCAGATCGATCCGGGGGCGAACCAGTGGGTTGTCGCCGCCTCGCGCGTCGGCTTCACGCTGGCCGGTGGCATCCTCGCGGTTGCCGCCAATCTCGCCCTCTGGCCGAGTTTCGAGGGCAACCGGCTTGGCGCAGCGCGGCGCGAGGCCGTCGCCGCGCACCGGGCCTATCTCGTCGCGACTTTCGCCCATCTGGCCGGCGATGCGCCGCCGCCGGAGGCCGCGCGGCGGCAGGCGGGTCTGGCGAGCAACAATCTCGAAGCGTCGATCGCGCGGGTGATGATGGAGCCGCATCGCGACGACGACAAGCTGCTGCGCGCCGCGATCGTCACCGATGCCGCATTGCGCCGCACGGCCGGCCGGCTGGCGGCGCTGGCCCTCGAACCCCGCCTGGAGGTGGCGGCGAGGGCCGGGTGCCGGGCCTGGGGCGAGGTGCTCGCCGCCTGGTTCGACCCTGCTTTGCCAGATCCGCCGCCCTTGCCCCTGCCGGTAGGCCTGCCCGCGATCGATGACGGGCTTGCGCGGCTGGCCCGGCAGGCGGAACTTGTCCGCCAACCCGTCACTTCGGAGACCATCGCATGAGCGATCAAGGCCCGGCCCGCCGCAATGGCGGCGTGGTGCGCATCATCGAGGCGCTGCTGTTCGGCGGCCGCTGGCTGCTCGCGCCGCTCTATCTCGCGATGCTGGTGCTGCTGGCGCTGATCGTCGCGCGGTTCATCGTCGAGCTTATCCATGCCGCGCCCGGCCTGATCGCGATGAGCGAGACGCAGGTGATCATGGCGACGTTGTCGCTGATCGACCTCTCGCTCACCGCCAACCTGATCGTGCTCGTCATTCTCTCGGGCTACGAGAATTTCGTCGCGCGCATCACCCTGGCGGAAGGCGACCGCAGGCCGGAATGGATGGGCAGCATCGATTTCGGCGGGCTCAAGCTGAAAATGCTGGGCTCGATCACCGTGATCGCGGCGGTGCATGTCCTGCGGGTGTTTCTCGAAGTCCGCGCAGAGCCCGATCGGGTCGTGCTGTATCAGTCAGGCCTGATGCTCGCCCTCGTGCTTACCGGCCTGCTGCTGGCGCTGACCGACCGCATCGCGGGTCACGACTGAAGCAGCGCCGCGAGGAACCGGCGGAACCGGCGGGGCTCCACGGTATAGGCCTGCGGCGCGGTCTCGTGGATGCCCTCGCTAAGCAGGCCGATCCGCTGGCCGCGCAGTGCCGCGATCGCCGACTGGTCGAGCGCGTGGCAGCGGATCACGCCGGTCACGCAGTCCGGCCCGGCGAAGATCGCGTTGTGCAGCCCCGAGCCCATCGGCCCCACGATCGCCCGCGCGCCGGCGAACAGCCCCATCTGTTCGGCGAAGGGCAGGGTTTCCGGCCGCAGCACGGCGAAGCCGAATTCGTCGCGGGCGATGGCGGCGATCTCCTCCTCGTTGGCGTAGCGGCGCAGCGGCGCATGCGGGTTGGCAAAATCGCCGCGGGCAACGAAGATCCGCGTCATCGGCGTCGCCGGCGGGCGGGCGATGCGGGAGAGCATATGGTCGATCAGCCCGCCCGTGAGCGGATGATACCCGCCTGTCCGGCCGAGCAGCGGCAGGACGATGGCGTGGTCGAGATCGAGCTGTTCCCGTGCGGAATCGTACCAGATCGCCTCGTATGTATCGATACCGAAATGATCGCGCATGATCGCGATGAACCAGTCCGGCATCTCGCGGTCGAGCACCGGGCGCACCCCGTCGAGCAGCGACAGGAACCGGATGGCCAGCAGCAGCTTCGGCAGCATCTCGATCAGCAGGTGGCCATAGACCCGCACGCCCCAGCCGTGAAAGACGAAGCCCGGCCGGGTCTCGCGCCGCACCGGCAGGGCGGCGAGATGCGCCGGCATCGCCCCGTCCTCCTGCTGCACGATCCGGCGGACATAGACGGGCATGACGCTCTCGTCGTCGAGCAGCGCGCCGCCATGCCAGACCAGCCCAGGCCCGGCGAGGCGCGCCCGCATCGGCCCGAGCAGGGCAAGATCGAAGGGCGCGCGCGGCGCCTCGGCGTGAAGCGCTATCCATTCCGGCGCGATGAATTCGGGGTCCGCCGGCTGCGGTATGGGCAAGGGCGCCGGCTTCGCCGCGCCGACGAGGCGGACCCGCGGGATCGCGCCGCCCGCCGCGCGCAGCAGGCCGGAGGCTTCAGCGCTCGTAATGGTCGGCCACCAGCCGGTCGAGTAGGCGCACGCCGAAGCCGGTCGCACCTTTTGGGCCCACGGCGCCGTCCTTGCCTGCCCAGGCCATGCCGGCGATGTCGAGATGCGCCCAGGGCACCTTGTCGACGAAGCGCTGGAGGAACTGCGCCGCGGTGATCGAGCCGCCGGCCCGGCCGCCGCCGATATTCTTCATGTCGGCGATGTCGCAGTCGATCAGCTTGTCATAGGCCTCGCCCATCGGCATGCGCCATACGCCCTCGCCGGTGATCCTCGCCGCCTCGGCGAGTTGCCCGGCCAGCGTGTCGTCGTTTGAGAACAGGCCGGCATTCTCGTGGCCGAGCGCCACGATGATCGCGCCGGTCAGCGTCGCGAGGTCGATCATGAAGCGCGGCTTGAACCGCTCCTGCGCGTAGGTCAGCACGTCGGCGAGCACCAGGCGCCCTTCGGCGTCGGTGTTGAGCACCTCGATCGTCTGGCCGGACAGGGAGGTCACGACATCGCCCGGCCGCTGCGCGCTGCCGGAGGGCATGTTCTCGACCAGGCCGACCAGCCCGACCGCATCGACCCGCGCCTTGCGCCCGGCCAGGGCGGCCATCAGGCCGATCACCGTGCCGGCGCCGGCCATGTCCCATTTCATGTCCTCCATCCCGGCGGCGGGTTTGAGCGAGATGCCGCCGGTGTCGAAGGTGACGCCCTTGCCGATGAAGACCAGCGGATCGCGCGGGGCGGCGCGCTCCTTGCGCGCGGGCTTCGCCGCCTGTTTCGCCTGCGCCTTGCGGCCGCGGGCCGGGGCTTCGGGCTCGGAGGCGCCGAGCCATTGCATCACCACCACGCGCGGCTCGTTGACGCTGCCGCGGGCAACGCCGAGCAGCGCGCCGAAGCCGCGCTTCTCGAGATCGCGCTGGTCCATCACCTCGACCTTCACGCCGAGCGACTTCAGCGCCTTCGCGCGGTCGGCCATCTCGGCCGGGGTGAGGATGTTGGCGGGTTCGGAGACGAGATCGCGCGTCAGCTCCACCCCGGCGGCGAGAGCGGCGAGCGGGGCGAAGGCGGTGCGCGTCGCGGCGGCATCCTGCGCCAGCACGGTGAGGCGGGCGAGCCTCGGCTTCTGCTCTTCCTTCTGGCGGGTGCGGTAGCGGTCGAACCGGTAGCTGCGCAGCCGCGCGCCGAGGGCAGCATGGGCGAGCAGGGCGGGATCGAGCGCATCGGCGGCCAGCGCGGCAAGCGGTTCCTTCAGCAGCAGCGCTGCGGCTGAAGCGCCGGCGCGCTCGGCGCGATGCGGCGTGATGTCGTCGGCGGCGCCGAGGCCGACCAGCGCGACCCGGTCGAGACCGGCGCCGGGTGCGATCAGCGTCGCGGTCTGCCCGCGCTTGCCGGTGAAGCGCGCCGCCGCCATCGCGCGGGCAAGCCCGCCTTCGAGCGCCGCATCAAGCGCGGCCGCCACACCCTCCGGCGCCGCCCCCTCGGCCAGCAGCAAAGCGAGGGCGCCGCTTTCGGGCAGTGCGGTCTTGGCGAAGCCGATGTCGATCATGCCGTCTTGTCCCGTTTTCCGTTTTGTTTCGCGTCGCGATCCAGCATGCCCGCCAATTTGGCGTTTTCCAAGCCCCGCGATATCAGGCGTCCATGAATGACAGTGAATTGCTCGAACTCGCCGCCTCGCTGGCCGAGGACGCGGGGCGTGAAATCCTCGCCGTCCGCGCCGGAGGCTTCTCGGTCGATCGCAAGGCCGACGAAACCCCGGTCACGCTCGCCGACATGCGGGCCGAACGGCTGATCGTCGATGGTCTGCGCCGCGCCGCGCCCGAAATTCCGGTGATCGCCGAGGAAGAGGTCGCGGCCGGGCGGCAGACCGATCCGGGCCGGCGCTTCTGGCTGGTCGATCCGCTCGACGGCACGCGGGAATTCGCCGCGGGGCGCGACGAGTTCGCCGTCTGCATCGGGCTCGTGGTCGATGGGCGGGTTCGTCTCGGCGCGGTTGGCGCGCCGGCGGAGGGGGCGGTGTATGGCGGGATCGTCGGGCAGGGGGCCTGGCGGCAGAACGGTGCCGGGCGGCATCCGATCGCGGCGCGTACGCCGCCGGACGAGGGGATTACCGTCTATGCCTCGCGCCATTATGCCGACGATCCGCAACTCGCCGCCTATCTTGCCCGCTACAAGGTGGCGCGGCTGACCAATATCGGCTCGGCGCTGAAATTCTGCCGCCTTGCCGAGGGGGTGGCGGATTTCTATCCCCGCCTCGGCCGGACCATGGAATGGGACACCGCGGCGCCGCAGGCGGTGCTGGAAGCGGCGGGCGGCCGGGTCGTCACCATGGCGGATGAAACCCCGCTGCGCTACGGCAAGGCGGGGTTCGAGAACCCCCACTTCCTCTGCTTCGGCCGCGCCGACGGCTGAAGACCCGGCTCAGGGCGCTGGCCAGAGCCAGGCCGCGCCCCGCACGCCCGAGGAATCGCCGTGCTTGTTGCGGACTACCGGCGTGTCGAACGTGTCGCTGATGATGTAGGGTTTCATCAGTTCCGGCAGGTCGGTGTAGAGGTGATCGAGATTGGACAGCCCGCCGCCCAGCACGATCACGTCAGGGTCGAGGATATTGACGATCATCGCCAGGCCCCGGGCCAGCCGCTCGGCATGTGTCGCGAGGGCGCGAACGGCGCGCTCCTCGCCGGCGGCGGCGCGCGCCGGCAGCCGGCCGGCGTCGCGCGCGCCCGGCCCGTCCGCCTCGGCGGCAAGGGCGGGGCCGGCGATGTAGGTTTCGAGACACCCGGATTTGCCGCACCAGCACCGGCGCAGCGGCATTTCCTCCATTCGAGGCCAGGGCAGCGGGGTATGTCCCCATTCGCCGGCGATGTGGTGCCGCCCTTCGAGCACCTTGCCATCGACGACGATGCCGCCGCCGCAGCCGGTGCCGATGATCACGCCGAAGACGCAATGCGCGCCGGCACCGGCGCCGTCCGCCGCCTCGCTCATCGCGAAACAGTTGGCGTCGTTCGAGACGCGGACGGGCCGGCCGAGCTTCGCTTCGAGGTCCTTGTCGAACGGGTTGCCGTTCAGCCGCTCGGAATTGGCGTTCTTGACGAGGCCGGTGGCCGGGCTGATCGTTCCGGGAATGCCGATGCCGATACCGTGCGCGGTGCCGAGCTTCGCCTCGGCCTCCCGCACGAGATCGGCAATGGTCTCGATCGTGCGGCCGTAATCCTGGGGGTCGGGACGCGCATGCGATGCGCGAGAGACCCGTCCGGCATCAGCGCCGCGATCTCGATTTTGGTCCCGCCCAGGTCGATGCCGATGCGATAGGTCATGATCTGTCCCGTCCGTTGCGTTCCGCGCCTCTATCACGCCATTGGGCCTATTGCTCAAGAGGCGGCGAGGCGTCACCATGTTGCCATGGCGGACAGACAGCTCGACGCGCGCTATCTGAAAGGGCCGATGCCCGTGCTGAGGGCGGCCCGGGAGCTGCGCAGCCTCGCCCCCGGAACCCGGCTGCGCGTGCTGGCGACTGATCCCGGCACCGTCGTCGATTTTCGCGATTTCTGCCGCGATGCAGGGCATGCCCTGGTCTCGTGGAGCGAGGTGAAGGGCTTGTTCAGCTTCACCATTCGAGCGGCGGGCGCCGCGCGCGAGGCCGCGCCCCATGAAACGGCGCCGCGCGGTCCGGCAAAATGAGGAAACGCCTGGGGAGAAACAAGAAAAATGTCCGTTGCGCTGATCACCCACCCGGCCTGCTTCGAGCACGATACCGGCCCGCACCATCCTGAGCGTCCGGCAAGGTTGCGCGCCGTGCTCGGCGCGCTGGAGACCCCCGAATTCCAGCATCTGCTGCGCGAGGTGGCGCCGGAAGCGCCGGAGTCGGCGTTGCGGGCCGTGCATCACGATGCCTATGTCGATTCGATTCTCGCGAAATTGCCGGCTGAGGGCGAGACGGTGCATCTCGATGCCGACACGCTGATGAGCAGCGGCAGTCTTGCCGCGGCGCTGCGCTCGGCCGGCGGCGCGATGCGCGGGGTTGACGCGGTGATGGAGGGCTGGGCGCGGGCCGCCTTCGTCGCCACGCGCCCGCCCGGCCATCACGCCGAACCCGACCGGGCGATGGGGTTCTGCCTGTTCGCCAATGCCGCGATCGCCGCGCATCATGCCCGCGCGCACGGCCTTCGGCGCATCGCCGTGGTCGATTTCGACGTGCATCACGGCAACGGCACCCAGGCGATGTTCGAGACCGACGCCGATCTGTTCTACGCCTCGTCGCACCAGTTTCCATGTTATCCCGGCACTGGCCGGCCTTCCGAGCGCGGCGTTGCCGGCAACATCGTCAACGCGGTGCTGCCGCCCGGCTCCGGGTCTGACGCCTTCCGCGCCGCCTGGCAGGAGACGCTGATACCGGCATTGGAGCGGTTCGCGCCGGAACTGCTGATCATCTCGGCCGGGTTCGATGCGCACAAATTCGATCCGCTCGCCGAACTCAATGTCGAAACCGCCGATTTCGCCTGGCTGACCGAGTCGCTGGTGGGCGTCGCCGACCGGCATTGCGGCGGCAGGGTGGTCTCGCTGCTCGAGGGCGGCTACGACCTCGATGCGCTCGCCGCCGGCACCGCCGCCCATGTCCGCGCCTTGATGCGGCACTGATCCGGCGCTATCGCGGGGAAAACTTGGGAGTTTCGATCATGGCCGCAGCCAAGCCGGATGCCGGCGTCCCCGATTCGGGCCCGGACATCGACAAGATGTCGTTCGAGGATGCCCTGGCCGAGCTCGAGCGCATCGTGCGCGGGCTTGAAACCGGGCAGCAGAAGCTGGAGGACGCGATTGCCGCCTATGAGCGGGGCAGCCGCCTGAAGCAGCAATGCGAGGCTCGGCTGGCCGAAGCGGAGAGCCGTGTGCAGTCGATCGTCGCGCGGGCCGATGGCGCGCTCGCGCTGAAGGACGACCAATGAGCGCCGCCGGGCCGGAAGCCGCGCTCGCCGCGGCGCTGCGGGATGCCGCCGCGCTGATCGAGACCGAGCTGGACGTGCTGCTGCCCTTGCCGGACGGCGAGGAGCGGCCGCTGGTCGAGGCGATGCGCTATGCGGTGCTCGGCGGCGGCAAGCGGATGCGCGGGTTTCTCGTGATCGAGACAGCGCGGCTGTTTTCGGTCAACCTCACCTGCGCGGTGCGGGTGGCCGCCGCGGTCGAGATGCTGCACGCCTATTCGCTGGTGCATGACGACCTGCCGGCGATGGACGATGACGACCTGCGCCGTGGAAAGCCATCCTGCCACAAGGCGTTCGACGAGGCGACCGCGATCCTCGCCGGCGATGCGTTGCAAACCCGGGCCTTCGAGGTGCTGGCCGAGCCGGACACCCATTCCGACCCCGAGGTGCGCTGCGAGCTGGTGCTCGCCCTTGCGGCGGCCTCCGGCGCGCGCGGCATGGTCGGCGGCCAGATGATCGACATCGTCTCGGAAGGAAAGCAGCTCGAACCGCCGGTGATCACCCGCTTGCAAGCGCTCAAGACCGGGCGGCTGATCCAGTTCAGCGCCGAGGCCGGTGCCATTCTCGGCCGCGCGCAGGGGCCGCAGCGGCATCATATCGCGGGGTACGGGCGGGATCTCGGTGCTGCGTTCCAGATTGCCGATGACATTCTGGACGAGGAGGGCTCTGATGCAAGCCTCGGCAAGACCGCCGGCAAGGATGCGGCCCAGGGCAAGGCGACCATGGTCGCGGTGATGGGGATCGAGCGCGCGCGCACCCATGCGGCGCATCTCGCAAGCCAGGCCGCCGCCTATCTCGACAGTTTCGGCGCAAAGGCCGACCTGCTGCGCGCGCTCGCCGCCTTTACCGTCAGCCGCCGGAGCTGACCGGCGGGCGATGCGGATCGTCATCGCCAGCCGGATCCTGAACGAGGAGGACATTGTCGAGGCGTTCGTGCGCCACAACGCCGCCTTCGCGGCGCATCTGCTCTTCCTCGACAATGGCAGCACCGACCGCACGCTCGCGATCCTGCGGGCGCTGCGCGACGAGGGGCTGCCGCTCTCGGTGTTCCAGGCGCGCGCCGTGGGCTTTGATGAAGCGCGGGTGAATTCGTGGCTCTACGAGACCGCCGACGGGCTGCATCGGCCGGACTGGGTGGCGTTTCTCGACGTTGACGAGTTCATCGTCGCGGGTGGGGACGGGCTGGCGGCCTCGCTTGCGGGGGCCCGGGCACCGGCGGTGATGCTGCCGCTCGTGCATTATTTCGACACGATGGATGACGATCCCGCCGAGCTGGTGATTCCGCGGCGGATGCGCTGGCGCGCGCGGGAGATACCGCTGGTGCCGAAGGTCTTCGTGCGCGGCGGATTCGGTGCGCGCTGCGCGGTCGCGCCAGGCAATCATGGTGCGTCGGTCGACGGCGTTGCGCTGCCGCAGTTCAGTCTTGCCGGTGCCGCGCTCGCGCATTTTCCCCGCCGCTCCGGCTGGCACGACCTGCAGAAGAGCGGGATCGGCTGGCTCAAGGTGCTGGCCGCCGGCGGGCTGGCGGAGCAGGCGGGATATTCGGCGCATTACCGGGTGCCCTTCGAGCGGCTGCGCGATGCGCCGGCGAGCTTGCTGCGCGAGCCGGCTTATCTGGCCCAGCCGGTCGATCCGGTGCGGATGGTATGCGACCCGATCGATTATCGCGGCGGCGAACTGCGCCACACGGCGCCGTCCGATCCGGCGATGCGCGCGCTTGCCGCGGCGCTGCACCATGCCGAGGCGCTGGCTCGCGCCCACGGCCGGCTGCTCGACGAATCGGCCGAGGCGCGCGGCCTGGTCGCGCGATGGAACGGCGAGCGCGGTTTCCTGTTCTGACCGCGGCCGTGGCTCAGCCCGCCCGCGCGCGCTCGCGCAGCACGTATTTCTGGATCTTGCCGGTCGAGGTTTTCGGCAAGTCGCTGAACACGATTCGCTTCGGCGCCTTGAAATGCGCCATGTTCTGCCGGCAGAAGGCGATGATGTCCTCCGCCGTGGCGGTCATCTCCGGCCGCAGCACGACGAAGGCGCAGGGTACCTCGCCCCATTTGTCGTCCGGCGCGGCCACGACAGCGGCTTCCAGAACCGCCGGATGGCGATAGAGCACGGTCTCGATCTCGATGGTCGAGATGTTTTCTCCGCCGGAGATGATGATGTCCTTCGAGCGGTCCTTCAGCTCGATATAGCCGTCGGGGTGCATGACGCCGAGATCGCCGGTCGCGAACCAGCCGCCGGCGAAGGATTTTTCCGTTGCAGCCGGATCTTTCAGATAGCCCATCATGACGATGTTGCCGCGCAGGAACACCTCGCCCATCGTCATCCCGTCGGCCGGAACCGGCGCGCGGGTGGCCGGATCGGCGACCATCGCCCCTTCCTCGACCGCGTAGGTCACGCCCTGCCGCGCCCGCAGTGCTGCGCGTTCCGCCGCCGGGCTGCCGTTCCAGTCCTCCTGCCAGGCGCAGTAGGTGACCGGGCCGTAGGTTTCGGTCAGCCCGTAGACATGGGTGAGATCGACGCCGAGCCCTTCCATCGCCTCGATCACGGCGGCCGGCGGCGGCGCGCCGGCGGTCATCATCGCGACGCCGCGCCCGGCATAGACCGCGCGCTGCGGCTCCGGCGCGTTGATCATCATGTTCATGATCACCGGCGCGCCGCAGAGATGCGTCACCCCGTGGCGCTCGACGGCGGCGGCGATATTCGGCGCGTCGATCCGCCGCAGGCAGACATGCGTTCCCGCCAGCGCGGTGATGGTCCAGGGGAAGCACCAGCCGTTGCAGTGGAACATCGGCAATGTCCAGAGATAGACCGGGTGCTGGCGCATGTTCCAGGTGATGGCGTTGCCGAGCCCGTTCAGATAGGCGCCGCGATGGTGATAGACGACGCCCTTGGGCTTGCCGGTGGTGCCCGAGGTGTAGTTCAGCGCGATCGCCGACCATTCGTCATCGGGGAACCGCCAGTCGAACGCCGCCGTGCCGGTGGCGAGCAACGCCTCATATTCCATGATGCCAAGCCGCGTGCCGCCCGGCCCCTCGGGATCGTCGATGTCGATCACCGGCGGCGCGGCATCGCCGAGTTCCGCCAGCGCCGCGCCGATCACGGGAGCGAATTCGGTGTCGGTCAGCAGCAGCTTCGCCTCGCCGTGGCGCAGGATATAGGCGATGGTCGGGGCATCCAGCCTTGTGTTGAGCGTGTTCAGCACCGCACCCGCCATCGCGATGCCGAAATGCGCTTCGACCATGGCCGGGATGTTCGGCGCCATCACCGCGACGACGTCGCCCGGACCGATTCCCCGCGCGGCGAGCGCCGCGCCGAGCCGCTGGCAACGGGCGAAGGTTTCCGACCATGTGCGCCGGATCGAGCCGTGAACGACCGCCGTCCGCTCCGGCCAGATTTTCGCTGTCCGCGCAAGGAAGGACAGCGGCGACAGCGCCTGATAGTTCGCTTCGGTCTTTTCGAGGCCGGTGGTGAAATCGGTCATGGTGGTTTCCTCGGCTTGGCGGTTTGGTTGCCTTGAGGATATCAGCCGCCCTCCGGAGCCGCCATCCCGCCCGCGCGCGACGATGTGAACGGGCGGGGCGCGGATGATGCTGGACATGCGGGGGTGGGGCGCCAAGATCGCGGACGTGCGGCGCCAAGCCCGCCGGAGCCGAACCGCTGATCCCGCACTGGAGGAGTCACGCCGATGATTCGTTCGTTCCTGCCCCTTGCCGTGGCTATTCTGGCGATGCCGGCCGCCGCCCTTGCCGCGCCGCCCGCCGGGAATGTGCCCGCGGAAATTGTTGTCGTGCCCGTCGCGGTGGCGCCTGTGCCGGTGATGGCGATTCCGGCCGCCCCGGCCGCGCTGATCCGCCAGATCGACGAGATGCAGCGCGCGATGCAGGTTCGGATGCAAGCGCTGGGGCAGCTCGCCGCCAGCCCGCTGGCGCTGGTTTCGGCGATGGCGGGTCCCGGCGCGGTGCCCGGCGGCGTCACCCGGATCACGATGGCCCGCGCGGGGGACGGCGAGGGTGTGTGCAGCGAGCAGATGGCGATCGTGCCGGGGCGCGATGGCCGGATGCATGTGTTCGTTCGCCGCAGCGCCGGCTGCCCGCCGCAGGCCGCCGCCATGCCGGGCCACCCGCCGCAGGCGCTTCGCGGCTACCCGCCGCGGGCACTTAGCGGCTATCCGCCGCGGGCACTTAGCGGCTATCCGCCGCGGGCACTTAGCGGCTATCCGCCGCGGGCGCTTCACCCGCAGGCCCATCCGCGCCTGCCGGCGGACGCGCTGCCGCCGCCCTCGAAGACGATCGAGGCGGAGGATCTGGTTCCCGGCCGGGCGCACGCGGTCGGTTGAGGCCGCAAGCTCCGGTGGCGCGCGGTCTGCCCTGCGCCGCCGGCCTTGCCGGATCGGTGGGAGCCAGATAGTAGGGATCGCCAAGGTCCGCAAACCGGCAAGGACGCACCATGGCTCCCAGCAACGAACTCTCTCTCCCGCGCGGCGCAGACCGCATCACCGAGGCCTATGCCTTCGACGATGTTCTGCTCGTGCCCGGCTTTTCGACGGTGCTGCCGGCGGCGGCGGACACCCGTTCGCGGCTGACGCGCACCATCTCGCTCAACATCCCGGTCATTTCCGCCGCGATGGATACTGTCACCGAGGCGCAGATGGCGATCGCCATGGCGCAGCAGGGCGGCATCGGCGTGGTGCACAAGAACCTCTCGATCGAGGACCAGGCCGACCATGTGCGCCAGGTCAAGAAATTCGAGAGCGGCATGGTGGTCAACCCGCTGACCATCCATCCCGAGCAGACTTTGGCCGAGGCGCAGGCGCTGATGGCGCAGCACCGGATTTCCGGCGTTCCCGTGGTCGAGCGCGGCACCAATCGCCTTGTCGGCATTCTCACCCATCGCGACGTCCGCTTCGCGACCGACCCGGCCGCGCGGGTCCATGAGCTGATGACGCGGGACAATCTCGTCACCGCGCCGGCGAATGTCGCGCCCGAGGTTGCGCGGTCGCTGCTGCACAAGCACCGGATCGAGAAGCTGCTGGTGGTGGACGAGGCGTATCGCTGCGTCGGCCTGATCACCGTGAAGGACATGGACAAGGCCGAGGCACATCCGCTGGCCAACAAGGACGAGCTGGGGCGCCTGCGCGTTGCCGCGGCGACCGGCGTTGGCGAGGATGGAGCGCGCCGCGCCGAGGCGTTGATCGCGGCGGGTGTGGATGTCGTGGTGGTGGATACCGCGCATGGCCATTCCGAGGGCGTGCTGCGCGCGGTTGCCCGGATCAAGGAACGCTCGAACGCGGTTCAGATCGTCGCCGGCAACGTCGCCACCCCCGAAGCCGCCGCGGCGCTGATCGCGGCGGGGGCGGATGCGGTCAAGATCGGCATCGGGCCGGGCAGCATCTGCACCACCCGCGTGGTTGCGGGCGTCGGCGTGCCGCAATTCTCCGCCGTGATGGAAACCGCCGCCGCCTGCCACGCGGCCGATGTGCCGGCGATCGCCGATGGCGGCATCCGCACCTCTGGCGACGTGGTCAAGGCGCTCGCGGCCGGGGCCGACTGCGTGATGATCGGCTCGCTCCTCGCCGGCACCGACGAGGCGCCCGGCGAGGTGTTTCTCTACCAGGGCCGGTCATACAAATCCTATCGCGGCATGGGCAGCCTGGGCGCGATGGCCCGCGGCTCGGCCGACCGCTATTTCCAGCAGGACATCAAGGACTCGCTGAAGCTCGTGCCCGAAGGGATCGAAGGCCGGGTCGGCTACAAGGGGCCGATGGCCGGGGTGGTGCATCAGCTCGTCGGCGGCCTGCGCGCCGGCATGGGCTATACCGGCTGTGCGACGATCGCGGAGTTGCAGACCAAGGCGCGGTTCCGCCGCATCACCGGCGCCGGCCTGCGCGAGAGCCACGTTCATGACGTGGCGATCACCCGCGAGGCCCCGAATTACCGGCAGGACTGAGCCTTGACCCCCGCGGGCCGGCTGCAGGCGGCGATCGAGCTGCTGGACGCGATCGAGGCAGATCGCCGGCCGGCCGACGCCATTGCCAACGACTTCCTGCGCACCCGCCGCTTCATCGGCGGTGGCGACCGGCGCGAGATCGGCGAGATCGTTTGGTCGGTGCTGCGCGCCCGCCGCCGGCTCGGCTGGTGGCTGGAACGGGTCGGCGCCGAGGCGACGCCGCGCCTGCTCATCGCCGCCCTGCGCGTGCTCACCGGCATGCCGGCGCCGCGCGTCGCCGGGCTGTTCGGCGTGATGCGGTTCGCCCCGCCGCCGCTCGACGCCGCCGAGCGGCGCGCGCTCGACCGGCTCGACACTCATACGCTCGACCATCCGTCGATGCCCGAGGCAGTGCGGCTGGAAATGCCCGGGTTCGCGTTGCCGTTGCTGCGCGAGCGCTTCGGCGACAGGCTCGAGGCGGAATGCGCGGCGATGATGCAGCCAGCGCCGCTCGATCTGCGGGTCAACCTGCTCAAGGCCACGCGCGAGGCGGCGCTGGATGCTTTGGCGCGCACCGGGCTGAAGGCGGAGCCGACACGGCTCAGCCCGTGGGGCCTGCGCCTTGCCGGCCGGCAGAACGTGACGGCCGCCGCGCCGTTCCGCGACGGGCTGGTGGAAATCCAGGACGAGGGCAGCCAGCTCGTCGCCCTGCTCGCCGGGGCGCAACCGGGCATGCGCGTCGCCGATTACTGTGCCGGCGCCGGCGGCAAGACGCTGGCGATGGCGATGACGATGGCCAACAAGGGACACATCATTGCCTGCGATGTCTCCGCGCCGCGGCTCGACGGCGCGATCCGCCGGCTGCGCCGCGCCGGGGTGCACAATGCCGAGCGCCATCTGCTCGAAGCGGGCGACAAATGGGTGAAGCGGCAGGAAAAGAAATTCGACCGCGTGCTGGTCGATGCGCCCTGCACCGGTGCCGGCACCTGGCGGCGCAATCCGGATGCAAGGCTGAAGCTGACCGAGACCGATCTCGCCGAACTCACGGCCAAGCAGGCGGTGATCCTCGATGCGGCGCAGCGACTGGTCAAGCCCGGCGGCTGGCTGGTCTATGCGACCTGCTCGGTGCTGCGCCCGGAGAACGAGGCGCAGATCGAAGCGTTTCTGGCCCGGCACACCGATTTCGCCATCCTGCCGGTCACCGACGGATTGCCGCCTTACCTGCATGGCGACATGCTGCGCCTGTCCCCCGCGCGGGACGGCACTGACGGGTTTTTTCGCCTGCCGGATGGAGCGGCGCGGATGATCACCGTCCGCCGCGCCCGGACCGCGGATGCGCGCGGCATCGGCGCCGTGCATGTGGAGAGCTGGCGGAGCGCCTATGCCGGCGTGCTGCCTGAACCGGTGCTCACCGGCCTCTCGGCGCCGGACCAGGCAGGATATTACAACCGGGTGATCCGCAGCGGCGCCGTCGTGCATGTGGCCGTCGCCTCCGGTCCCGAACTGCCGGAAGCCGGCCGCCGCGGCGATGTCGTCGCCTTTGTGACCGGGCGGCGCCGCGGCGACGGCGTGGCCGATGCCGAAATCGAGACGCTCTACGTGCTCGACGATTTCCGCGAGCGCGGGCTCGGGCGGCAGCTGCTCACGGCGGCGCTGGCGCATCTTGCCGGACGGGGCTGCGCCTCGGCGATGCTGTGGGTTCTGGCCGACAACCCCGCCCGCTGGTTCTATGAGCGCATGGGCGGGCGGCGGGTGGCGGATGGCAGCGTCGAGGTCGGCGGGGTCGACGTGCCGCAGATCGCCTATCGCTGGGACGGGATCGAGCGCTTCATCTGATCCCCCTCGCGCGCGGATGCGCCGCCTGCCAGACATCCATCAGCCGCTCGGTATCCACCGCGGTGTAGCGCTGGGTGGTGGATAGGCTGGCATGGCCGAGCAACTCCTGGATCGCTCTGAGATCGGCGCCGTTGGCCAGCAGATGGGTCGCAAAGGAATGCCGCAGCGCGTGCGGTGTTGCGTGTTCGGGAAGACCGTTGAGCCGGCGGAACTCGCGCAGCCGGCGCTGCACCACGCCGGGATTGAGCCGCCCACCGCGCGCGCCGAGAAACAGCGGCGCATCGGGCGCGGAGGAGGGATGATGCCGCAGCCAGGCGATGATTTCCCGCCGAACCACCGGCAGCAGCGGCACGATCCGTTGTCGCCCGCCCTTGCCATGGACCGCCAGCGGCGCGCCGTCCGGCGGGAGATCGCCGATATCGAGCCCGAGCGCCTCGTGAATTCGCAGCCCGGCGCCGTAGAGCAGCGCCATCAGCGCCGTGTCGCGCGCCGCGAGCGCGGGGCTTGACGCATCGTCGCCGAGGCTTTCGACCACGGCGGCGGCATCCGGCGCGCTCAGCGCACGCGGCAGGGGGCGGCGGGATCTGGGTGTGCGCAGGAGGCCGGGCGCCTCGTTGACGATGCCATGGCGCCGGCGGAGCCAATGGAAGAAGCTGCGCACCGCGGAGAGTTTCTTCGCACGTGTCGCATTGCCGATGCCATCGGTGGCGGCCCTGGCCAGCCAGGACCGGAAATCCGCAAGGCTCAGCGCGGCGAGATCGGCGCCGGCCGGCTCGGCGCCGATATGTTGGCTGACGAAGCCGAGAAATTCGGCGAGGTCCGCGCCATAGGTCGACACCGTGAGGGCG
>NZ_CAJQZK010000014.1:0-84332 GCF_907164655.1 Acidocella sp. C78 | reverse complement strand
GGTTGCTCGCCGAAAACGGATGGCTGCGCCGCCGGCTGTCATTCGAGATCACGGAAAGTGCCCAGATCGGCGATCTCGATGCGGCGAACCGCTTCATCCAGGGCTGCGCAGCCGCGGCTACGCAGTGATGCTCGACGATTTCGGAGCTGGCGCCTCCTCGTTCCGCTATCTCTCGGTGCTGGAGGTTGATGCGGTCAAGTTCGACGGGGACGCGATCCGCCACGCCCAGCGGGCGCAGAAGGGCCGTGCCTTTCTCTCGGCACTGACCGAATTGTGCCGGCGGATGGGGATCAGCACGATCGCGGAAATGATCGAAACGCCGGAAGCGCGGGATTTTGTGCGGGAGTGCGGCTGCCACTATGCCCAGGGCTATCTCTATGGCGCGCCGGCGCCGGATATCAGTCGGTTCGCGCGGCTGCCCAAAGCGGCGCTACCGGCAGCGCTTCGGCTCGGCTGAACTCGGTTCGGCAGATCGGGCGCAAGCTGATCAGAACAGCGCAGCCCCGAGTGCGGCGGCAGCGGCAAGCAGAACCAGGGGATGCAGCCTGACGCGGAACGAAACCAGCATGACCACGACTGTGAGCGCCCAGGCCGGCAGACCATGATCGGCCGCGCGAACGACGACCAGGGCGGCGGCAAGGATCAGCCCGCCTGAGACCGGCGTGATCGCCGCTTGCAGGATAAGCCGCCAGCGCGCGCTTCGGAACCGTTCCCACACACCCGCGACCAGAACCGTCAGCAGGCTCGACGGACCGATCATGCCGAGCGTGGCGACCAGCGCGCCAGCCAGACCGGCGACGTGCAGGCCGATCAGCGTCGCGATCAGCATGTTCGGGCCGGGGCTGGTCTGCGCGAGGCCGAACAGGGCGGCGAATTGCGGCGCGCTCATCCAGTGATGGCGACAACGGCACGGGCCATCGCCGGCAGGGTGCTGGCAACGCCGCCGATCGCGATCAGGGACAAGCCGGCGAACAGGCCGAGCAGCACAAGCAGGATCATCGGTGCTGCCGCCAGGCGACGAGCACGGAGAGCGGCGTCGCGATCGCGATGACCACCGGCAACGGCAGGTGCAGAACGCCGAACAGGGCGAAGGCAAGGCCGACCACGCCGGCATGCGCCGGGCGGCGCGCGGCGGGCCAGGCGATGCGCAGCGCGGCGGCCGCGAACAGGCCGGCGGCGCCGGCGGCAAGGCCAAGCAGCGCATGGTGAACGGCCGGGATCGAGCCGATCCGCTCATAGACGGCGCCGAGCCCGATCACGATGGCGACCGGCGCGGCAAGTAGCCCGGCAATCGCGATCATGGCTCCCATCAGGCCGCGCTGGCGCGCACCGAAGGCGGCAGCGAGATTGACCACATTGGGGCCGGGGAGAAACTGGCAGAGGCTGAACAGGTCGGAGAATTCGGCGGCCGTGAGCCAGGCGCGACGCTCGACCATGATGCGCCGGGCAAAAGGCAGAACCCCGCCGAACCCCGACAGGCCGGCGGTGAAAAAGCCGGAGAACAGGCCGGCAAGCGAGGGGCGGGGCGATTCGGCGGTCATTGAAATCATTATGCCCCGGCGCCGATGATCGACAAACCTGAACCGCTCGGGCAGGGTGGCGCCATGAACGATGACGACGGCAACCGCGCAGGCCAACCGGGCGGGGAACTGGCGCTGCGGGCAGGGCCGGCGCGGGCCAATCCACCATTGCCGATGGCATTGATGATCCTGCTCCTTGGACTCGCCGCCCCCTTCGTGTTCGTGCGGACGGCGCAGCCAAGCCCGTTCCTGACCATGATGGCGCTGTTGCTGCCGCTCGCCGGCACGATCGCGGTGATCGGCTCGGTCGGGTCGATGCGGCGGCTCCATGCCGACAGGGCGATACGCGCGCGGGCGGTGATCGGGACGGAAGGAATCACGCTGCACCGCCGCCCCGCCGAGGCCGAGCATCATGCCTGGGCCGATATCGCGAGCGCCGATGTGACGGCAACGGTGCTGACCCTGATCGTGCGCGGCGAGGACGGCAAGCGACTGCGGCGGGCCGTGCGCTATGCCAGGCTGGAGACGCCCGTGGAGATGCTGCGCGGGCGGATCGCGCAGGGGCTGCGCAACGGCGAGAGCGTCACAATGCCGGATCGGTTGTCATAAAAGCTTCATCGACAACCGGTCGCGTTGTCACACTGGATCATCTAGATGCCGTGACAGGACGCAGTGATGCGTTCGCTTGTGAATTCGCCATCGCAACCGAAAGGGAGATCCATCGTGCGATCAGATTCTAAACTGCGGCGCTCCGTTCTGCTGGGTGCCGGCGCCGCTGCGCTCGTCGCCGGCCTTGGCGTCGGCGTCGCGTCGGCCGCCCAGACCGTGACCCTGACCGAGACCGGCTCCTCGCTGCTCTACCCGCTGTTCAACATCTGGGTGCCGCATTTCGAGAAGGCGCATCCGGGTATCCGCGTGACGACGCAGAGCACCGGTTCGGGCACCGGCATCGCGCAGGCGATCAAGGGTCTCGTGCAGATCGGCGCGTCCGACGCTTACATGTCGAACGGCCAGCTCAAGCAGAACCCCGGCATCTTGAACATCCCGCTGGCGATCTCCGCACAGTCGATCAACTACAACCTCCCCGGCCTGAACGGGCACCATCTGGTGTTCTCCGGCCCGGTTCTCGCCGGCATCTATTCCGGCACGATCACCAACTGGGATGCCCCGGCGATCGCGAAGCTCAATCCGGGCGTGAAGCTGCCGAACCACAAGATCATTCCGGTGCACCGCACCGATGGCTCGGGCGATACCTTCATCTTCTCGCAGTATCTGAGCTTCTCGACCCCGGCTTGGAACAGCAAGGTCGGCTACGGCACCAGCGTCTCCTGGCCGGCGGTGCAGGGCGGGCTCGGCGCGCAGGGCAATCCCGGCATGGTCGAGGCGCTGAAGGGCAACAAGTACTCGATCGCTTATGTCGGCGTCAGCTTCGCCAAACAGATCGATGCCGCCCATCTCGGGACCGCGAAGCTGGTCAACCGCGCTGGCAAGGCAGTTCTTCCGACCGCGAAGACCGTCAGCGCCGCCGCCGCCGCGCTGGGTGACAAGACCCCGACCGATGAGCGCATCAGCCTGATCTTCGCGCCCGGCGCGAACAGCTATCCGATCATCAACTACGAATATGCGATCGTGAACAAGAAGCAGGCGAACAAGGCCACCGCGGACGCCGTTAAGACGCTGCTGACGTGGGCCTCCAACGAAGGCAATGCGGAACAGTATCTGAAGCAGGTCCACTTCAAGGCCCTGCCCAAGAAGATCCGCGAGCTGTCCGCGAAGCAGATCGCCCAGATCCAGGGCTGATACACGGCAGGCCGCATGGCTTGACGAGACGACCCCTGCCCTTCCGGCTTCGCCGGAGGGGCAGTTTCGTGTAAAGGGGGCGCATGTCGAAGGTGAAACCGTTCAGGCTGACCATGGCGGCGGTTGCGCTGCTGATCCCGCTGGCGCTGGCCGCCATCGTCTTCTTCCTGGCGCGCTATTCGTGGCAAGCGATCGGGTTCAACGGGCTGCGCTTCCTGTGGACGATCAACTGGAATCTCGGGAACCTCTACGGCAACACGGTGATGCGCCACGGCTACGAGGTGCCACCCGGCGCGAATTACGGAATTCTCGCCTTCATCGTCGGCACGCTGTTCTCTTCCTTCCTCGCGATCCTGTTTGCCGTGCCGGTCAGTGTGGGCGCGGCGATGTTTCTGTCGGAAAAGGCGCCGGCGCGGATGCGCCCCTGGCTGACCATGCTGGTCGAGCTTGTCGCCGTGGTGCCGAGCGTTGTGTTCGGCCTGTGGGGCATTTTCGTGCTGGTGCCGCTGATCGCGAACTGGATCAGCCCGGCGATCACCGCGGTGCTCGGCTTCATGCCCTTCTTCAACATGAACAACAGCACCGGCAGCGGCTACGGGCTGCTCGCCGCCTCGATCGTGCTGGCGCTGATGATCACGCCGATCATCACCACGACGCTTTACGACGCGCTGAACCAGGTGCCGCGCGAATTGAGGGAATCGGCCTATGCGCTGGGGGCGACGCATTTCGAGGTGGTCGCGAATACCATGCTGCCGACGGCCCGCGTCACGCTGATCGGCGGCATCGTGCTGGCCCTCGGCCGCGCGCTGGGCGAAACCATGGCTGTGCTGATGGTCTCGGGCGGCGCGCTGAACTATCTGCCGGGGACGATCTTCACCCCGATCAGCACGATGGCCGCCTTCATCCTCTCGCAGCTCGACAGCGCGCTTCAGGACCCGAGCAACATGGCCGTGAAGTCGCTTGCCGAAATCGCGCTGGTGCTGTTCGTCATCACAGTGCTGGTGAACGCCGTGGCGCGGCTGCTGGTCAGGAGAACGATCAATGCCCGCAATGCATGACGCCATGCCGGCGCGGCTGAACACGCTGGAGCGGCGGCGCTACGCGACGAATATCGCCGGGTGGGGGCTGTGCACCCTGGCCTTCCTGCTGATTGCGGTGCCGCTGCTCGACCTGGTGCTGACGGTGACGCTCAAGGGCGCATCGGCCTTCTCGGTCGCGCTCTTCACCACCTCGACCAACGGGGTCACCGGCGGGCTGCAGAACGCGATCATCGGCACGCTGGTGCTCTCGCTCGGCTCGCTCGTCATCGCCGCGCCGATCGGGATCGGCGCCGGGATCTATCTTTCGGAATACGGCTCGAACCGCCTCGCCGCGACCGTGCGATTCCTGGCCGATACGCTGACCGGCACGCCCTCGATCGTGCTCGGCTATTTCTCCTACATCACGATGGTGATCGGGTTGGGCTGGAAATTCTCGGCGCTGGCCGGGGCGATCACCCTCGCCATCATGGTCGTGCCCTATCTCGCGCGGATCACCGAGCTGTCGCTGCAACGGGTTCCGACGAGCATGCGCGAAGCGGCCTATGCGCTGGGCGCGCGGGACCACACCGTAGCCTCGCGCATCGTGCTGGCGGCGGCGGCGCCGGGGGTGATCACCGGCGTGCTGCTCTCGCTCGCCATCTCGGTCGGCGAGACGGCGCCGCTGATCTATACCGCCGGATGGTCGAACTATCTCTGGACCGGAAAGCTCACCAACGAGCCGATCGGCTATCTGACCTACGTGATCTGGACCTTCATCAACGAGCCGAATCCGCAATCCCACGCCCTCGCCTTCGCCGCGGCGCTGCTCGTGATGCTTGTCGTACTGGCGATCAATATCGGCGTGCGGATGGTAATGCGGCGCGATCCGTGATCAGCTCGCCTGACTGATATCGGCGATCAGCCCGCCGGAGAGGCGGACAAGGTCGCCACGCATGACCGGAAAGACACGGCGGGGCTCTGGCCGCGGGCCAATGCAACCAGCAGCATCTCTCATCTCAGGCGCGCCAGCAGCAGGGCCGCCTCCGCACCAAGGACGAGCCAGGTAATGAGCGCCCCGGGCGCACGGCAGAGGAATTGCTGGGCCGAATTCTCCGGCGCGATCATGCCGAACGGGTGGATGACGCGGGCGACCAGCAGCGGGAAGAGCAACGCATTCATCTCAAGCCGCCCTGCCCCGCTCGCTTCCAGCAGGGCGGCGAGAAGCAGGATCAGCGGGACGTATTCGGCGAAATTCGCATGGGCGCGGATGCGGCGGGCGAGGCGATCGTTGCCGCCATCGCCGTGGATCACCCGGAAGCCGAAGCGGCCGAAGCCGACCCAGAGCGAGAGGACGAGATAGATCAGGGCGAGCAGGGCGCCATAGCCAGCGGCGACGGTGGGGAAGGTCATTCTTCGGCTTCCGGTCTGGAGCACTTTCCGGTCCTTCCGGATCGGATGTCGTGCTCTATCATGTTGATGGTCTATGACAGATCCAGCGCCTGCGCGGCGGCGCGCACGGCATCGCGCAGGGCGCCCGGGGTAAAGGGCGAGATGAGGCCGGCGGCCGCGACCAGGCCGCCGAAGGGGCGGGAGCCGCCGAGGCCGCAGAGATCCACATAGGTATCCAAGGCAGCACGCTCGTCACGCTGCGAGGTGACCCAGAATTGCAGCGCGCAACACTGCGCCAGGGTGTAGTCGATATAGTAGAAGGGCGAGCGGTAGATATGCATCTGCGCCTGCCAGCGGCCGCCCATCGCGGGGTAGGTAAGGTCGCCCCAGTCCCGCCATGGCAAATAGAGCTGTTCGAGGCGGCGCCAGATCGCGTGGCGTTCGGCGGGCGTAAGGTCGGGATTGGCGTAGATCTCGTGCTGGAAGTGATCAACGCAGACGCCGTAGGGCAGGAATTCCAGCGCGCCGATCAGGTGCATCCGCCGGTAGCGCGCGGTGGCGGCGCCGAACATTGGCTCGATATGCGGATGGGCGAGAAATTCCAGGCTCATCGAATGGATTTCCGCCGCCTCCATGGTCGGCCAGAAATAGTCCGACACCGGCAAATGCCGGCTCCTGTAGTTCTGGAAGGCGTGGCCCATCTCATGGGTGAACACGTCGACATCGTGATGCGTGCCGTTGAAATTGGCGAAGATGAACGGCATGCCGACGCTCGGGAAACTGGTGCAGAACCCACCGCCGGCCTTGGCCGGGCGGTTGTCGAGATCCATGAAACCGCCCTTGTGCTGATTCCGGGCTCAATTCGCCCGGGATTCCGAGATTAACTCGCCCGGGATTCCGGGAATTATTCGCCCACCTATTCCGAGATTAATTCGCCCACCTGTTCCGACTTTTATTCGCCCAGGCGGGCGGGGTTGGCCGGGTTGGCTTGAGGTCTCTGCTGGCTGGTTCAGGTTCCCTCCCTTTGGCTGATCGAGGGAGCGGATGAATGCCAGTGGAGCGGATTGCGATGCGCGATGTGCGCGAGATTGTCAGATTGAGGATGGCGGGGCTTTCGACCCGCCAGGTGGGGATCCGGGTCGGGGTTGCGGCATCGACGGTGCGCTTGACGCTGCGGCGACTGGAGGCGGCCGGGCTCGATGGGCCAGGGGCTCTGGCGCTGTCCGAAGCGGCATTGGAAAGGCGCTTGTTCGACGGCGCGGTGGGCAAGCGGCCGGGGCATCGACGTGTGGATGAGCCGGACTGGGGGCGTATCCGCCGCGAGTTGCAGCGCAAGCACGTGACGCTGTCGATCCTGTGGGACGAGTATATTGCCGAGCACCCGGATGGGTATCGCTACAGCCGGTTCTGCGAGCTCTACCGGAGCTGGGAAGCCCGGCTACCGGTGACGATGCGCCAGACCCACGCATCGGGCGAGAAGCTGTTCGTCGATTATGCCGGCGACACGGTGCCGGTGGTGATCGACCGGCTCACCGGCGAGACGCGTGCGGCCCAGATCTTCGTCGCCGTTCTCGGCGCATCGAGCTTCACCTATGCTGAGGCGACCTGGACCCAGACCCTGCCGGACTGGATCGAGGCGCATAATCGCACTCTGGCAGCAATTGGCGGCGTGCCGGCGCTGCTGGTGCCCGACAACGCCAGGGTCGCGATCATCCGCGCCTGCCTCTACGATCCACAGGTCAACCGGACCTACACCGATATGGCGCGCCATTACGGCACGGCCATTCTCCCGGCGCGGCCGCGGCGGCCGCGTGACAAGGCGAAGGTCGAGGTGGCGGTTTTGCTGGCGGAGCGGTGGCTGCTGGGCAAGCTGCGCAACCGGGCATTTTACGGCCTCGCCGAACTGAATGCCGCGATCGCTGAATTCTGCCGCTGGCTGAACGAGGAGCGGGTCGTCCGTCGCCTGGGGGCGACAAGACGGCATCTGCTGGAAACACTCGATCGTCCCGCGCTGAAGGAACTGCCGGCCGAACCCTATGTGCTGGCGCAATGGCGGCGCCGGCGGGTCGGCATCGATTATCACGTCGAGATCGAGAAGCATTTTTACTCCGTCCCCTACCGGCACGCCCGCGCCGAGGTCGAGGCCCGGTTCACCGTGCGCACGGTCGAGATCTTTCTCCGTGGCGAACGGATCGCCGTGCACGCACGCAGGCCGGGTAACGGCAAACACACGACGATCGCCGAGCACATGCCCTCGAGCCACCGGCGTTATGGCGACTGGACCATCGCACGGATCCATCAGGAAGCCGCACGGCTTGGTCCCTCGGTCGCGACACTCTGCACCCTGATCCTCGAACGCCGGCCTCATCCGGAGCAGGGGTTCCGCGCCTGCATCGGCATCCTTCGCCTGGCCCGCAGTGTTGGCGCCGACCGGCTCGATGCCGCGGCCGAGCGCGCGCTCACCATCGGCACCCTGACCTACGGCTCGGTCAAATCCATCCTCGATAACCGGCTGGAGCGAGCCGCCGGCACCGCCAGTCCCGATCCCACCCCGATCCGCCACCCCAACATCCGGGGCGGCGGATATTTCCACTGATGACAAGGAGAAGCCTCATGCTGAACCATCCGACCCTCGATCAGATCCACCAGCTCGGTCTTGCAGGCATGGCCCGCGCGTTCACCGAGCTGCACGCCAATCCCGAAACCCCCAGCCTCAGTCACGCCGAATGGCTCGGTCTTCTGCTCGACCGCGAGATCACCGTCCGACGTGACAAGCGGTTGAGCACAAGGCTGCGCCATGCCAGGCTGCGCCATGACGCTGCAATCGAGGATGTCGATTACCGGAGTGCCCGCGGCCTCGATCGGGCTCTGTTCCAGAAGCTGATCCAGGGTGAGTGGATCGACGCGCACGACAATCTCGTCCTGAGCGGGCCGACAGGGGTCGGAAAATCGTGGCTGGCCTGTGCCCTCGGTCACAAGGCATGTCGCGATGACAGGACCGTGCTCTATCAGCGCGCCCCCAAACTCTTCGCAGAACTCGCGGTCGCCCGCGCCGAAGGGCGTCACGGCCGGATGATCCGCACCCTCGGTGCCGTCAATCTACTGATCCTCGACGACTTCGGCCTTGCTCCACTCGACGCCGGCGCCCGTCACGACCTGCTCGAGATCGTCGAGGATCGCTACGGCCGCCGCGCCACCATCATCACCAGCCAGATCCCCCGGCGCATTGGCATGAGCTGATCGGCGATCCGACCTACGCCGACGCCATTCTCGACCGTCTGCTCCACAATGCCCACCGCATCGAACTCACCGGCGAAAGCCTGCGCAAGATCCGCAAGCAAACCCCAAAAACCGCTTGACCCAACGAGAACAGGAGAGCAACGAAATCAACAGCCACAGAGACCGCTACCCGGGCGAATAAATCTCGGAATCCCCGGGCGAATAAACGTCGGAATCGTGGGCGAATTAAAATCGGAATCCATGGGCGAATTCTCCGGAATCCGCACCCTTGCGCATCGCCTCGTAGAATGCGGCCAGGCGCGGGTCCATCGCCGCGAACATCTCCGCCGCCGCGCCTTCCAGCACCGCCCGCCCGCCAATCGGCTTCGGATTGCCCTGGGGGTCGATCATCGGTTCATCCCAGGCCATCAGGCGATCGAGCCCGTTTTCGGCGCGGCGGCGTTCCATCAGCCGGGCGACGAGGGGACGACGTGGCGGCGGACTTCCTCGCGATAGGTCGCGACCTCGGCCGGCCCGTAGTCGAGCCGCCCCATGCGGCGATAGGCGAGCGGGGTGAAGTTGGCATCACCCAGGGTGCGGGCGATACGGTGGCGGAGCTTCACCAGCCGGTCGTAGAGGTCGTCGAGCGCGGCGCCGTGCTCGGCGAAGAAGGCCCAGCGGGCGGCGGCGGCATCATGGCGGATTTCGCGGTCCGGGCTTTCGGCATAGGGGCCAAGGCCGGAGAGGTTCAGCGTCTGGCCGTCGAACACGATGCGGGCACCGGCGAGCAGTGACGTGTAGTCGGCAGCGAGCCGGGATTCGGTTTCGAGATCGGCGGCGATTTCGGGCGGAAGGTGGTGACATCGTTGCGCCACATCTCCAGCGCGTGGGCACCGAAGCGGGCTTCCAGCGGGGCCGGATCGAGGCTCAGCAGCCGCGCCTTGAAAGCAGTCTCATGATTGGCGACCACCGGGCCAAGCGCGTCCGCATATTCACGGGCCGCTTTGCGCCCACCATCGGCGGTATCCTGCGAGAAACGCAAATGAACAAGGCTCGACCAGGTAGCGTAATCCCGCCGGAGTGATTCCCATGCATCGATGGCAGGGCCGATACCCCCGGCATCCAGCTCGGTGTGCAGCGCCCGATAGGCCGCGGCAAGGCTGCCCTCCGATGGGGTTTCTGCGGTGATCTGTTCGAATTGCATCGTCACTCCCTGTCAGCGGACCGAGAGGTGATGTGGGGCGGCGGATGAATGAAAAAAGGCGCGGCCGAGGCCGCGCCCTTCATCTGGTCGAAAATGAAGCCCGCGATCAGGCCGCGGCTGCGCCGTCAGCTTCAGCCTCATCGGTTGATACCTCCGGCTTCGGGCCGCTATCCTGACCCTTCGCGGCGGGATTACGATCGACGAGCTCGATCACCGCCATGTCAGCGGCATCACCATAGCGCATGCCGGCCTTCAGAACGCGGGTGTAGCCACCGTGACGCTCCTTGTAGCGATCGGCCAGCGACTCGAAGAGCTTGGCAACGATGATATCGTCGCGCAGCAGGGCATGAGCCTGACGACGTGCATGAAGACCACCGCGCTTGCCGAGGGTGATCAGCTTCTCGGCCACTGGCCGCAGCTCCTTCGCCTTCGGCAACGTGGTGGTGATCTGCTCGTGCTTGAGCAGGGCGACCGCCATGTTGCGGAACATGGCCGCACGGTGGGACGCGGTGACGCCGAGTTTACGTCCTGCAAGGCCGTGACGCATGGGAGTGACTCCGGATCAGTAAAGACGAAAAGCGATGGGTTGAAAGGCGATCAGAACGGATTGTCGGAGCGTTTGACCAGCTCCTCGATATTTTCAGGCGGCCAGTCCGGCACCACCATGCCAAGGCCAAGGCCCATGGCAGACAGGACTTCCTTGATTTCATTCAGCGACTTGCGCCCGAAATTCGGCGTACGGAGCATTTCCTGTTCCGACTTCTGAACGAGATCGCCAATATAGACAATATTGTCGTTCTTCAGGCAGTTTGCCGACCGAACCGAAAGCTCCAGCTCGTCCACCTTGCGAAGCAGGTTCGGGTTGAACGGCAATTCCGGGCGCGGCTCTTCGGCACGAAGGCGCTGCGGCTCCTCGAAATTGATGAACATGCCGAGCTGGTCTTGCAGGATACGGGCGGCAAGCGCCACCGCGTCTTCCGGAGTCACCGCACCATTGGTCTCGATGTTCAGGATCAGCCGGTCATAGTCAGTGACCTGGCCAACGCGGGTCGGCTCAACGCGATACGATACGCGGCGCACCGGCGAGTAGATCGAGTCCACCGGAATAAGCCCGATCGGCGCGTCTTCGGGGCGGTTGGCGGCGGCGGGAACATATCCACGACCGGAGTCGACGGTGAGTTCCATGCCGAGCGTCGCACCATCGTCCAGTGTGCAGATCACGAGCTCAGGGTTCATCACTTCGATATCGTGGCCGGCCTGGATCATGCCGGCAGTAACCTCGCAGGGGCCGGTCGCCGACACGGTCATCCGCTTCGGGCCATCACCATGCATGCGCACGGCGATCTGCTTGATGTTGAGGACGATGTCGGTCACGTCCTCACGAACGCCGGCGATCGACGAGAATTCATGCAGCACACCATCGATCCGCACCGCCGTGACGGCGGCACCGTGCAGGGATGACAGCAACACGCGCCGCAAGGCATTGCCGAGGGTCAGGCCGAATCCGCGCTCGAGCGGCTCCGCGATGATCGTCGCCACGCGCATGTCATCAGCGCCGGGCTCGATATCCAGTTTCTCAGGCTTGCGCAGCGACTGCCAGTTCCGCTGCAATGCCAAATGCGTATCTCTCAACATCAGTCCCTCCGGTCAGGCGGGCAAGCCGCCCTCACCATCCAAAAACGTTCCGGCTCCGGCGTGGCGCCAAGCCCTCCGGTTACGGCCGGGCCGCACCGGCGGCCCGTGCCGTCAGACGCGGCGACGCTTGCGCGGACGGCAGCCGTTGTGCGGAATCGGCGTGAGGTCACGGATCGCGGTAATCGAGAAGCCAATCGTCTGCAGGGCGCGCAAGGCGCTCTCGCGACCGGCGCCGGGGCCGCTAACCTCGATTTCCAACGTTTCCATGCCATGCTCGCGCGCCTTGCGCCCGGCATCCTCGGCAGCGACCTGGGCCGCGTACGGGGTCGACTTGCGGCTGCCCTTGAAGCCCTGGCTGCCGGCAGACGACCAGGAGATCGCGTTGCCCTGGGCGTCCGAAATGGTCACCATCGTATTGTTGAAGCTCGCGAGAACATGCGCGACACCGGAGGTGATGTTCTTGCGTTCCTTGCGGCGGGGACGCGTGGAGGCTGCTTTGGCCATGAATAATCCTGTCTCTGTCTCGATACGCCCGCCCATGGTCGGCGGGCGCTGAAAGTCGGGTAGATGCGAAGAAGGGACTTAGCGGGTCGCTTTCTTCTTGCCGGCAATCGCCACGGCCTTACCCTTGCGGGTGCGGGCGTTGGTGTGGGTACGCTGGCCGCGAACCGGAAGACCCTTGCGATGCCGAAGCCCGCGGTAGCAACCGAGATCGACGAGGCGCTTGATGTTCATGGCGACTTCGCGGCGCAAATCACCTTCGACGCGATAGTCCTTGTCGATCAGCTCACGAATCTTCATGATTTCGTCTTCGGAGAGCTGGTTGACGCGCTTCTCCTCGCCAATCTCCAGCGCCTGGCAGATTTCACGCGCCTTGGCCGGCCCGATACCGTAGATATACCGCAGGCTGATCAGCACGCGCTTGTTCGAAGGAATGTTTACGCCGGCAATACGCGCCACGGTCTGCTCCTTGGATCGCCGCCGGATGCGGCCGGCGGCATTGAAGGTCATCGAATGGAGGCGCAGATCGGCAAAACCGGTCCTGACACCTCAATAAAGAGCGGCGCCCCGCCAGGGAGCGCCGCAGGTGTGGTTGTCTAATGCCCGACTGATCCCGAGTCAATCGAGCAGGATCAATTTTTCGTGACCCCGCTGATTATCACACCGTCGCCGGACGCGCGACACCTGCCTCGCGCAGCGCCGCCTCGATCTGAGCGGTTACATCGTCCATCGCCGCCATGCCATCGACAGTGTAAAGACGGCTACCAGATTCGTAATACGGCAAGATCGGCGCGGTCTGCGCATTATAGGCCGCAAGACGATCTTTCACGACCTCAGCCTTGTCGTCAGGCCGGCGGACGAAATCAACACCACCACATTTGTCGCAGACGCCATCCGTTTTGGTCGGGTGAAACCGGTCATGATAGCCGGCACCGCATTTCGCGCAGGTGAAGCGACCAGAAATACGTTCGACCAGTACCGTCTCGTCCACCTTGAGCAGAATCACAGCATCCAGATCGAATTTCTGCGCTGCGAGCATCGCATCCAGCGCCTCGGCCTGTGGCACGGTGCGGGGAAATCCGTCCAGGATGAAGCCATTGCGGCAATCAGACCGTGAAAGACGGTTGCGAAGCATCCCGATGATAATGTCATCGGAGACCAGCGCGCCAGCCTCCATGACTGCCTTGGCGGCCAGGCCAAGCTCCGTACCGGCCTTCACCTCGGCCCGCAGCATGTCGCCGGTGGCAATCTGGGCCACGCCGTAGCGCTCCTCGAGGATTTTTGCCTGCGTTCCCTTCCCGGCGCCCGGAGGCCCCAAAAGAATGATGTTCATCGACCGCGTGTCCTCCCTCGGCCCTTGCGAATCAGGCCTTCATATTGATGGGCAAGTAGATGAGACTGTATTTGCGCCACCGTATCCATCGTCACCGAAACGACGATGAGAAGAGAGGTGCCACCGAAATAATATCCCGCAGCCAGGTCGAACTGTCCAATCAGAAACTGCGGAATGAGGCAGACGATCACGAGATAGGCGGCGCCGATCGTCGTCAGCCGGGTCAAGACCGAGTCGAAATATTTTGCCGTATTCGCGCCAGGCCGGATACCCGGGACGAACCCGCCATATTTCTTCAGATTGTCGGCGGTCTCCTCGGGGTTGAAGACAACTGCCGTGTAGAAATAGGAGAAGAAAATGATCAGTCCGGCGTAAAGCAACATGTAGCCCGGCTGCCCGTTCGACAGTTCACGAGCCACGATTTGTAACCAGCCGGGGCCGGTGCCGTGGGTGAATCCAATCACGGTCGCCGGAATGAGCAGCAGCGAACTGGCGAAGATCGGAGGGATCACGCCAGAAGTGTTCACTTTCATCGGGAGGTGAGACGAGTCGCCACCGAACATGCGATTGCCAACCTGACGCTTCGGATACTGGATCACCACCTTCCGCTGGGCACGCTCCATGAACACCACAAAGGCGACGACCGCGAGCGAAAGGACGAAGAAGCCGATGACGAAACCCGTGGAAAGCCCGCCGGAGGCGCCGAGCTGAAGCACGCTGGCGATCGCTCCCGGTAGGGCTGCGACAATGCCTGCAAAAATGATCAGGCTCGACCCATTGCCGATGCCGCGCGACGTGATCTGCTCGCCAAGCCACATGAGGAAGACGGTGCCGCCCGTCAGCGTGATCACCGTGGTGACAATGAAGAAAAGTCCGGGATCGAGAACAGCGGGACCAACCGTCGAGGTAATGCTCTCAAGCCCGATGGCGATACCGTAGGACTGGGCCAGCGCGATCACCACCGTCAGATACCGCGTGTACTGATTGATCTTCTGCTGCCCCGACTGGCCTTCCTTCTTGAGCGTCTCAAGCTGCGGCACTGCGGCCTGGAGGAGCTGCATGATGATCGATGCCGAGATGTATGGCATGATGTTCAGCGCGAACACTGTCATGCGGCCGAGCGCGCCGCCGCTGAACATATTGAACATCCCGAGAATGCCGCCGCCATTCTGCGCCAGCATGTGCTCCATCACCGTCGGGTCCACCCCGGGAATCGGGATGTAGGTGCCGAGGCGGAAAACGATCAGCGCGCCGAGGGTGAACCAGATCCGCTTCTTGAGATCGGTCGCCTTCGACAGGGTTTCGAGGTTGAAGCTCGAAGCGAGTTGCTCAGCGGCGGACGCCATGAATATCCCTCATCCAACGGCAGCGTGCCGTATCTCCGGAAACCGGAACGGCGCCGCGGGTCTGTGAAAACTCACGACCTGCAGCGCCGTTCGTCAGGCTTCATTGTGCCGCAACCCGGGTGGTCACGGCAAGTGGTTCAGGCGGAAACCGGCTCCGCGCGGACGACCGTAGTGGTCACGCTGCCACCGGCCTGCTCAATCGCGGCGACCGCGCTGGCCGAAGCGCCCGACACTTCGATCTCGACCTTCAGCGAAATCTCGCCACGGCCGAGCAGGCGAACACCGGCAAGCTTGGAACCAGCATAAACACCGGCCGCGCGGAGGGTCGCCTCGGTAATCTTCTGACCGGCATCGATCTTGCCAGCCTCGATGAGAGCCGCGAGGGTGCCGATGTTCAGCGGCGCGTAGTCCTTGCGGTTTACATTGTTGAAGCCGCGCTTCGGCATACGCCGATAGATCGGGAGCTGGCCGCCCTCAAATCCGTTCAGCGACACGCCCTCGCGCGCCTTCTGGCCCTTGACGCCCTTTCCGGACGTCTTGCCCTTGCCCGAGCCGATGCCGCGGCCAAGCCGCTTCGACTTCGGACGCGCGCCCGCATTGTCGCGCAGTTCGTTCAGCTTCATTACGACAGCTCCTCGACCTTCAGGAGATGCTTGACCTTGCGGATGCGGCCGAGCGTTTCCGGGGTGGCTGCGAGTTCACGGCTCGCGTTCATCCGGCGCAGGCCAAGACCAATGAGGGTCTCCTTCTGGCCCGGCTTGCGGCCGATCGGTGATCCGACCTGGGTGACACGCACCCGCTTGACCTGCTCAGACATCGGCCTGGGCCTCCTTCTCGCGCTTCGGGCCGAACAGATCGGCGACCTTCTTGCCACGACGCGAGGCGACGCTGCGGGGGCTGGCGCACTGCGAGAGCGCCGCGACCGTCGCCTTCACCATGTTGTGCGGGTTGCGGCTACCGAGCGATTTCGCCACCACGTCGCCGATCCCGAGGGTCTCGAACACCGCGCGCATCGGCCCGCCAGCAATGATACCGGTGCCGGGAGGCGCGGCGCGCAGCACGACATGACCGGCGCCGAAACGGCCCTCGATGTCGTGATGCAGCGTGCGGCCTTCCTTCATCGGAACACGGATCATGCCGCGCTTCGCCCGCTCGGTCGCCTTGCGGATGGCTTCCGGGACCTCCTTGGCCTTGCCGGCGCCGAAGCCGACCCGGCCTTTCTGATCGCCGACCACCACAAGGGCGGCAAAAGCAAAACGACGGCCACCCTTCACCACTTTCGCGACACGGTTGATGGTGACGAGCTTGTCGATCAGCTCATCCCCATCGCGATCCCGCTCGCGCTCGCGGCCCCGGCCTTCTCTCGGTTCGCGTGCCATGCCCTGCTCCTCAGAAATCCAGACCGCTCTCGCGAGCGGCTTCGGCCAGGGCCTTCACCCGGCCATGATACATGTAGGCGCCACGGTCGAACACGACCTGGGTGACACCGGCCTCTTTCGCCCGCTCCGCAACAAGCTTGCCCACCGCGGCCGCGGCGGCCTTGTCGGCCCCGGTCTTCAGCTCGGTGCGCAGGCCAGCGTCGAGCGACGATGCAGCCGCAAGCGTGCGACCGGCGGTATCGTCGATCACCTGAGCGTAGATGTGCTTGCCCGAACGGAACACCGACAGACGGGGACGACCATGGGCCTTCAGGCGGATCTGATAGCGGAGGCGCTGGCGGCGCCGCGCCTCGTTTTCGTGTACAGCGCTCATTACTTCTTCTTGCCTTCCTTGCGACGGATCGCCTCGCCCTCGAACTTAACGCCCTTGCCCTTGTAAGGCTCAGGCGGACGGAAGGCGCGAAGCTCGGCGCAAACCTGCCCTACCAGCCGCTTGTCGATACCCTCGACCTTGATCGATGTCGGCTTTTCACAGGTGATCTTGATGCCCTGCGGCACCGGATAGACCACGTCGTGCGAAAAGCCGAGATTCATGACCAAGTTACTGCCCTGAACGGCCGCTCGAAAACCGGTGCCATTGATCTCCAGGGTCTTCGCGTAGCCCTGCGAAACACCCTGCACCATATTGGCAACATTCGCGCGCGTCGTGCCCCACATCATCCGTGAGGCGGCTTCCTTGTTACGCGGGGTCACCGTGACCTTGCCATCCTCGAACACGGTTTCGACGCGTTCGGAAAGCGGCATCTTCAGCTCACCCAGCTTGCCCTTGGCGGACAGAAAACCATCAACGATGGTGATCGAGACACCCTGCGGAACAACAACCGGATACTTACCAACTCGTGACATGATGCTGCCTCCTCAGAAGACGCGGCAGAGCACTTCACCGCCAACATTGGCAGTGCGCGCCTCAACATCGCTCATGACGCCGCGAGGGGTCGACAGGATCGACACACCCAGACCGGCATAAACCCGCGGCAGCTCCTTGATCTTGGAGTAAACGCGCCGGCCAGGACGGGAGACGCGGGTGATTTCCTTGATCACCGGCTCGCCGTCATTGTATTTCAGCTCAATGCGCAGCTGGGCGACGCCGGGACGAACCTCCTCCTTGGAGAAGCCGCGGATGAAACCCTCGCGCCTGAGCACGTCAAGCACGTTGGCCCGCAGGTTCGAGGCGGGCGCAACGCAAACCGCGTGACGGGCGCGCTGCGCGTTGCGGATACGGGTGAGCATGTCACCCAGGGGATCGGACATCGACATGTTATATCCCCCTTACCAGCTCGACTTGACCATGCCAGGAATCTGCCCGGCGCTGGCAAGATCGCGCAGCGCGACGCGGCAGAGCTTGAACTTGCGGTAGTTGCCACGAGCGCGCCCGGTCAGCTCGCAGCGCAGCCGCACGCGCGTCTTCGCGCCGTTGCGCGGAAGCTGCGCAAGCTTCAGCGTCGCGTCGAACCGATCCTCCACCGGGAGGGTGCGGTCCTTCACGATCGCCTTCAGCGCGGCACGCTTGCCCGCATCACGCGCGGCCATCTTCTCGCGCCGCTTATTCCGATTGACCTGAGAGGTCTTCGCCATCGTCTTCTATCCTCCGGAACCTGCCGGCACGTTCCGGCGGTTTTCCAATAAATCCGTTTACGCGCTCGAAATTCCGCTCAATTCACGAACGGAATCTCGAACCCCTTGAGAAGCGCCTTCGCCTCGGCATCGGTTTGCGCGGTGGTCACGAACACAATGTCCATGCCGCGCATCTCGTCGACCTTGTCATACTCGATCTCCGGGAACACGATCTGCTCCTTGAGACCCATGGCGAAGTTTCCGCGCCCGTCGAACCCCTTGCCCGAAATCCCGCGGAAGTCGCGCACGCGGGGGAGCGCTATCGTCACCAGCCGGTCGAGGAATTCATACATGCGCGCCCGGCGCAGCGTCACCTTGCAGCCGATCGGCAGGCCCTTGCGGATCTTGAACCCGGCAATCGCCTTCTTCGCCACCGTCTTCACCGGCTTCTGGCCGGCGATAAGGGTGAGTTCGGCAACCGCCGCGTCCAGCTTCTTCTGGTCCGCGGCCGCTTCGCCCACGCCCATGTTGATCACGATCTTCTCAAGCTTCGGCACCTGCATCGGGTTCGTGTATCCGAACTCCGTCTGCAGTGCAGCCCGCACCACCGACTCGTAGTGCTGCTGAAGCCGGGTCTTGGCAATGGCCTCGCTCATCGCTCTATCCTCAACCATCGATCACGGAGTCGCTCTTGCGCGCGACCCGGACCTTGCGACCGTCCTCAAGAATGCGAAAGCCCACGCGGGTCGGCTTCTTCGTCTCAGGATCGATCAATGCAATATTCGACAAATGGACAGGCATCTCCTTCTGGATGATGCCGCCCTGCTCGCCCATGCCGCGCGCCTTGGTGTGACGCTTCGCCACGGCGACGCCCGAGACCACGGCCTTGTTCTCGGCGGGCAGAACGCGGAGAACTTCACCCTCGCGTCCCTTGCTCGCGCCAGCGATGACAACCACGCGGTCGCCCTTACGGATACGTGCGGCCATATTACAGCACCTCCGGCGCCAGGCTGATGATCTTCATGAACTTGCGCGCGCGCAGCTCGCGGGTGACCGGCCCAAAAATACGCGTGCCGATCGGCTCCATCTGCTTGTTGATCAGCACGGCGGCATTGCGATCGAACCGGATCACGCTGCCATCCGCGCGACGCACCGGATAGGCGGTGCGAACGACAACGGCCTGGTGGACATCGCCCTTCTTCACCTTGCCGCGGGGAATCGCATCCTTGATCGAGACGACAATGACATCGCCAACCGACGCGGTGCGGCGCTTCGAACCGCCCAGCACCTTGATGCACTGAACGCGGCGCGCGCCCGAATTGTCGGCAACGTCGAGATTTGATTCGACAATGATCATCTCACGCTCCCTGGGCTTCGGCGGCGGCGCCGACCGGCTCGCCGTTGCGTGCGGTCACGAGCCATGCCTTGCGCTTGCTGATCGGCGGGCACTCCTCGATCCGCACCAGGTCGCCCATTTCGCAAACATTGCCTTCGTCATGCGCCGCATATTTCTTCGAACGGCGGATGAATTTCTTGTACAGCGGATGCATGACACGACGCTCGACAAGAACCGTCACGGTCTTGTCCATCTTGTCACTCACAACCCGCCCTGTCAGGACGCGCTTCGGCATAACTCTAAACCCCTCAAGCCTTGGCCGCGGCGCGGGCGCGCTCGGCCTGAATCGTCTTCACGCGAGCAACGTCGCGACGCGCCTTGCGGATCTGGCTGGTGTTCTCCTGCTGGCCAGTGGCCCGCTGGAACCGCAAATTCAGCTGTTCGCGCTTCAGCTCGAGCAGCATGTCGCCCAGCTCGTCCGGCGTCTTGGCGCGAATATCACTTGCCTTGGTCATCTCAGGCCTCCCCGATACGGGTGACGATCTTGGTCTTGATCGGCAGCTTCGCAGCACCGAGCTTCAACGCCTCGCGGGCGATTCCCTCGGCCACACCGTCGATCTCGAACATGATCCGGCCTGGCTGCACGCGCGCCACCCAATATTCCGGGCTCCCCTTGCCGGAGCCCATGCGGACTTCGGCCGGCTTCGTCGAAACCGGCAGATCGGGGAAGATGCGGATCCACACGCGGCCGGCACGCTTCATCTGACGAGTGATCGCACGACGGGCCGACTCGATCTGCCGCGCGGTGATGCGTTCCGGCTCCAGCGCCTTGAGGCCGAACTGGCCGAAATTAAGCTGCGTGTTCCCCTTGGCGGTGCCGTGGATGCGGCCCTTGTGCGCCTTGCGGAATTTCGTACGCTTTGGTGACAACATGTTATCTGCTCCGGCTCAGCGCTGCGGCGCCTGTTCGGCGATGCGGCGATCCTGCGCCATCGGGTCGTGCGCCATGATCTCGCCCTTGAAGATCCACACCTTTACACCGCAAGTGCCATAGGTGGTCTTCGCCGTGGCAACACCAAAATCGATGTCCGCCCGCAACGTGTGGAGCGGAACGCGGCCTTCACGATACCATTCCATCCTGGCGATCTCGGCCCCACCGAGGCGACCGCCGCAATTGATCCGGATGCCCTGCGCACCGAGACGCATCGCCGACTGCACGGCCCGCTTCATGGCGCGGCGGAACGCAACGCGACGCTCGAGCTGTTGCGCGATGTTCTGGGCAACGAGCGTGGCGTCGATTTCGGGCTTGCGGATTTCAACGATGTTCAGCGACACATCGGCCTTCGCCATCACCGACAGCTCTTTCTTGAGCACGTCGATATCCTGGCCCTTCTTGCCGATGACAACGCCAGGACGCGCCGCATAAATCGTGACCCGCGGCTTCTTCGCCGGGCGCTCGATCAGAACCTTCGACACGCCAGCCCCCGAAAGCCGGTTGAGCAGATGCTCGCGCAGCTTCAGGTCATCATGCAGGAGCGACGCATAGTCGGCGCCGGCAAACCAGCGGCTGTCCCAGGTGCGATTGATGCCGAGCCGCAGCCCGATCGGATTGACTTTGTGACCCATTACGCAGGCACCCCTTCATTCGCCGCCGGGCTGGCACTCGCCGCCGGCTTGGCCGCGGCGCGGCGGGCGCGGCGATCGGCCTTGGTCTCGATGTCAAGCTCCGCCACAACGATGCGCAGATGGCTGAACCATTTCTCCACTCGCGCGGCGCGACCGCGGCCACGGGCATGGAAACGACGCATCACGATGGAACGGCCAACATCCGCGGTTGTGACAACCAGGCGATCCACATCCAGCTGATGGTTGTTCTCGGCGTTTGCAATCGCCGATTCCAACGCCTTTTTCACGTCCTTCGCAATGCGGCGCTTGCTGAAAGCAAGGTCGGCAATCGCCTTGCCGGCCGGCTTGTTGCGGATCGACGCGGCAACGACGTTGAGCTTGCGCGGGCTGCAACGCAAATTGCGCAGCACGGCTTCAGCTTCGGTGTCCGCGAGCACACGCGGGTAATTCGGTTTGCTCATGTCAGCCTCGCTTCGCCTTCTTGTCGGCCGCGTGGCCGGTGAACGTGCGGGTCGGCGAGAACTCGCCGAATTTGTGGCCGACCATATTCTCGGAAACCTGGACCGGTAGGAACTTCCGGCCATTGTAGACGCCAAAGGTCAGACCGACGAACTGCGGCAGAATGGTGGACCGACGCGACCAGATCTTGATGATCTCGTTGCGGCCCGACGCGCGCGAAACCTCGGCCTTGTTCAGCATATACCCGTCGACAAACGGGCCCTTCCAGACGGAACGTGTCATCTCGATCAGCCCTTCCCGACCTTGCGACGGCGGATGATGAGGCCGTCAGTCCGCTTGTTCGAACGCGTCTTCGCACCTTTGGTCGGCTTGCCCCACGGCGTAACCGGATTGCGACCGCCGGACGTGCGACCCTCGCCACCACCCAGAGGATGATCGACAGGGTTCATCGCAACACCACGGTTATGCGGACGGCGACCCAGCCAGCGCTTGCGCCCCGCCTTGCCGAGCTGCTGATTTGAATGATCCGGATTGGATACCGCGCCGATCGACGCCATGCACTCACCACGGATCAGCCGCAACTCGCCAGACATCAGCTTCACCTGGGCATAACCCTGGTCCTTGCCGACGAGCTGGGCAAAAGTGCCGGCCGAGCGGGCCAGCTTGCCGCCGGCGCCCGCCTTCAACTCGATATTGTGGATGATCGTCCCGACCGGAATTGCGGCGAGCGGCATCGCATTGCCCGGCTTCACGTCGACCTTGACGCCGGCGACCACCTGATCGCCCACCTTCAGGCGCTGCGGCGCCAGGATGTAGGCAAGCTCCCCATCTTCATATTTGACGAGAGCGAGGAAAGCCGAGCGATTCGGATCGTATTCGAGGCGCTCGACCGTCGCCGCCACATCATACTTGCGGCGCTTGAAGTCGACGACGCGATAGGCACGCTTGTGTCCGCCGCCACGGAACCGCACCGTGGTGCGGCCGTGGTTGTTGCGCCCGCCGGAGCTGCTCAGCCCCTCGGTCAGGCCCTTGACCGGCTTGCCCTTCCAGAGCTCCGACCGATCCACCAGCACGGTGCCGCGAAGGCTCGCCGTGACCGGTTTAAAATGCTTGAGTGCCATGTTTCAGTCTCGCCTTACGCCAGCCGCGTCGTGAAATCGATCGACTGACCCTCGGCCAGCGTCACGAACGCCTTCTTGAAGTCCGAACGTCGGCCCGGACGGCCCTTGAAGCGCTTGGTCTTGCCCTTCTGGACGAGCGTGTTCACGCTCAGCACCTTCACGCCGAACAAGGTTTCGACCGCCGCCTTGATGCCCGGCTTGGTCGCATCGAGCGACACCTTGAAGCCGACTTGGTTCTTCTCCGACAGGGCTGTCGCCTTCTCGGTGATCAGCGGGCCACGAATGATATCGAACATTGCCTCGCGCGACAGCACCGGCTTCTTCGGCGCCGCCTTGATGTCAGCGGTCTCGCTCATGCCGCGATCTCCTCGTTGGCGCCGGACTTGATGCCGTCAAGACGCCGCTTCAGTCCCTCGAGCCCGGCGGCGGTGATCGCCAGCGTGTCGTGCTGAAGGATGTCGTAAACATTGGCGCCGACGACCGGCAGCACGTCGATCCCGATCAGGTTGCGGCTCGCCCGCGCGAACCCCTCGTCGACCACGGCATCGACAACCAGCGTCCGACCCCAGCCGAGCTTCTTCAGCTTCACGTTCAGCTCGCTCGTCTTCGAGACGCCCGAAACGGTGTCGAGAACCACCAGCTTGCCCTCGGCCAGTTTCTGCGACAGCGCCGAAATCAAGCCAAGACGGCGGACCTTCTTGTTCAGCGAATACCCGTGATCGCGCACGACCGGGCCATGCACGGCACCGCCGGTGCGGAACTGCGGCGCGCGCAACGAGCCCTGACGGGCATTACCGGTACCCTTCTGGCGGTACGGCTTCTTGGTCGTGCCGCTGACCTCGCCCATACCCTTCACCTTGTGGGTGCCGGCGCGGCGCTTCGCGAGCTGCCAGTGAACAACGCGGGCCATGATGTCGGCGCGCGGCGTGGCGGCGAAATATTCCTCGGGCAGTTCGGCCTTGCCGGCCGAGCCGGCATCGAGGGTTGAAATGTCGATCTGCATGTCGCTCTCCTCAGGCCTTCAGCGCCGCAGGATAGGCCACATCCGCGGGACGAGCCTTCTTCACCGCATCGCGCACCAGGACGTAGCCGTCCTTCGCGCCCGGAACCGCACCCTTGATCATGATCAGGTTGCGCGCCTCGTCGATTGCGGCCACCTCGAGGTTGAGAGTGGTGATCCGCTCGACGCCCAGATGCCCGGCCATCTTCTTGTTCTTGAAGGTCTTGCCCGGATCCTGACGATTACCCGTCGAACCGTGCGAACGGTGGCTGATCGAAACGCCGTGCGTCGCTTCAAGGCCGCGGAAATTCCAGCGCTTCATGGCGCCGGCAAACCCCTTGCCCTTGCTGATGCCCGCGACATCGACCTTCTGCCCCACGGCAAAATGCGCAGCCGAAAGCACCTGGCCAGCCTCCAGAACCGCATCCTCGGCAACCCGGAACTCGACGAGCTTCATCGCCGGCTCGACCTTGGCTGCCGCGTAATGACCCTTCATTGGCTTGGTCACGTTCTTCGTCTTGGCATGACCGAAGCCGAGCTGGACAGCTGCGTAGCCGTCACGCTCCTGGGTGCGGGCCGAGACCACGCGCACATCGTCCATGTGCAGCACGGTCACCGGCACGTGCGTGCCGTCTTCCCTGAACAGCCGGGTCATCCCCAGCTTCTTTGCTATAATACCGGTGCGCATCACACTCATTCTCTGCTCAGATCTTGATCTCGACGTCGACGCCGGCCGCGAGGTCGAGCTTCATCAGCGCGTCCACGGTCTGCGCGGTCGGTTCGACGATGTCGAGCAGGCGGCGATGCGTCCGGATTTCGAACTGCTCGCGGCTCTTCTTGTCGACATGTGGCGAACGGTTCACCGTGAACCGCTCGATATGCGTCGGCAGCGGAATCGGTCCGCGCACCTGGGCGCCCGTGCGCTTCGCCGTGTTGACGATTTCCCTGGTGCTGTTGTCCAGCACCCGGTGGTCGTACGCCTTCAGGCGAATGCGAATATTCTGACTGTCCATCGTCGAAACCTGCAATCTTTACACGGAACGCCCGGTCCGCCCATTCGGGCCGCGCGCTAGTCCGAAACAAATCTGGCGGCCGCCACCCGGCTCAGACCGGGTGGCGGCCGACCCGCTCAACCAGGCAAGCGGTTACTTCGTGATGTTGGCAACGACGCCCGAACCAACCGTCCGGCCACCCTCGCGGATCGCGAAGCGGAGGCCTTCATCCATCGCGATCGGCGCGATGAGTTCAACCGCAACGGTCACGTTGTCGCCCGGCATCACCATCTCGACACCTTCCGGCAGCGTGACCACACCGGTCACGTCAGTGGTGCGGAAATAGAACTGCGGACGGTAGTTGGTGAAGAACGGCGTATGACGGCCACCCTCTTCCTTGTTCAGGATATAAACCGAACCGGAGAAGTTGGTGTGCGGGGTGATCGAGCCCGGCGCGGCCAGAACCTGGCCACGCTCGACGTCTTCACGCTTGGTGCCGCGGAGCAGCGCGCCAATGTTGTCGCCAGCCTCGCCCTGATCGAGCAGCTTGCGGAACATTTCGACGCCGGTCACGGTCGTCTTCACGGTGGCCTTGAGACCAACGATCTCGACTTCGTCGCCAACCTTGATGATGCCACGCTCGACGCGGCCGGTCACCACGGTGCCGCGGCCGGAAATCGAGAACACGTCTTCAACCGGCATCAGGAACGGCTTGTCCTTCGGGCGCTCCGGCTGCGGAATGTAGCTATCGACCGCTTCCATCAGCTTCAGGATCGCCTCGCGGCCCAGCTCAGGGTTGCTGTCCTCGAGCGCGCAGAGCGCCGAACCCTTGATGATCGGAATATCATCGCCCGGGAACTCATACTTGCTGAGCAGGTCGCGCACTTCCATCTCGACCAGCTCGACGAGGTCGGGGTCGGCCATGTCCATCTTGTTGAGGAACACGACCAGCGCCGGCACGCCAACCTGACGGGCGAGCAGAATGTGCTCGCGGGTCTGCGGCATCGGGCCGTCGGCCGCGGAAACGACCAGGATCGCACCGTCCATCTGCGCGGCGCCGGTGATCATGTTCTTCACATAGTCAGCGTGACCCGGGCAATCGACATGCGCGTAGTGGCGGTTCGCGGTCTCATATTCGACATGCGCGGTCGCGATCGTGATGCCGCGCGCCCGCTCTTCAGGGGCCGCGTCGATGCTGTCATACGCGCGGAAGGTCGCGCCACCTGTCTCCGCCAGCACCTTGGTGATTGCCGCGGTGAGCGAGGTCTTGCCATGATCGACGTGACCGATCGTGCCGATATTGCAGTGCGGCTTCGTGCGCTCGAATTTAGCCTTGGCCATGGGTATCTCCGTAACGTATCTGCTTCAGCGCCGTGCTGGCGTGATGGGGTGGAGTGTAACGGTTGCTTACCAGCGGTAGTGGCTGAACGCCTTGTTCGCCTCAGCCATGCGATGCGTGTCTTCACGCTTCTTCACAGCCGCCCCGCGATTATTCACCGCATCGAGCAGCTCGTTGGAGAGGCGATCTTCCATCGTGTGCTCGCCGCGCTTGCGGGCGGACTCGATGATCCAGCGGATCGCCAGCGCTTGCCGGCGCTCGGAACGAACCTCGACAGGGACCTGATACGTCGCACCGCCAACACGGCGGGAGCGCACCTCGATCGCCGGCTTCACATTGTCCAGCGCCTCGTGGAAGAGACGAACCGGGTCGGCATTCTGACCGCCGCGCTTCTTCAGGCTGTCAAGCGCCCCATAAACGATGGATTCGGCAATCGATTTCTTACCGTCATACATCAGCACGTTCATGAAACGGCTGATGACGACATCACCGAACTTCGGATCCGGCAAAACTTCGCGCTTGACGGCGGAATGGCGTCTGCTCACGGAAACTCTCCTTACTTCGGCCGCTTGGCGCCGTAGAGCGAACGGCGCTGACGACGCTTGGCAATGCCCTGCGTATCGAGGACGCCGCGCAGGATATGATAGCGCACGCCGGGAAGGTCCTTCACGCGGCCGCCGCGGATCAGCACGACAGAGTGCTCCTGCAGGTTATGACCTTCACCAGGAATATAGCTCACAACTTCATAACCGTTGGTCAGGCGCACCTTGGCGACCTTGCGGAGCGCCGAGTTCGGCTTCTTCGGGGTCGTCGTGTAAACGCGCGTACAGACGCCACGCTTCTGCGGGCAACCCTGCAGCGCGGGCACCTTGTTCCGCTTGGCCCGAACTTCGCGCCCCTTGGCGATCAACTGGTTGATAGTCGGCATGCTCGATCCTGATCCTTCTTGCCGGTTACGCTTTGCCGCGCGCTCATAACAACGCCGCAGCCCGGAGTAATCCCCGTCTGCGGAAACCCAGACTTGCGACCTTAGCCACCCGATCCCCAGGGTGGCGGCGCCGCAAGCGTGAGAATAAATGAGCCGCGCGACCGGACGATCCCGGGCCTCGCTGAGGTCGCCATCCTTAAGAGGGGATCAGCGGCAAGTCAAGCACCGCGAGGGGATTTTCCAGGCCGCCCGGCCACGAGGCTGGATATACGCCCGCCGTGCAGACAGCTTCCGCAAGATCGAACGGGTTTCTGCCGCCGCATCGCGGCCCGGGGAGCGAAACATCCCCGATCCCTCGTGCATCGCCGGGCCGGGGAGACGCATCTGATTGGACACAACCCGGATCGGATGCAGTGCCCTATGATCTTGATAATCAGAGCATCGTTACATGATCAGATGACGCCGTCCGATCGGATGATGCTCCAGGAACGGGATGTGAAGCGCCGGGAGATGAAGGAGACGCTCGCCGTGCCATCCTGTTGCAAGCGATCACCCGACCTGAGCTGTTCGCCCGGTCGGGTGAGTTCGTGAAACATCGCCGGAAGCCCGTGGCAGTCCAGGGTCAGGACAAGTCTCGAAAGGCCTGACGCCAGGACGCCGCTTGCCCCTGGAATTCGCGTGCGAATTCCAGGGGTGGTGGATCAGTCCGCCGCTGGCAGCGCCGTGCGGGTCGAGGCGAGCGTCGAGCGATCGCGGCCAGCCGCGATCGAACGCAGGCGGCTCATCACGCTGCCGGTGCCGGCAGGGATCAGGCGGCCAACGATGACGTTCTCCTTGAGCCCCAGCAACTGGTCGGTCTTGCCGGCTGTCGCCGCCTCCGTGAGGACGCGCGTGGTCTCCTGGAACGACGCCGCCGAGATGAAGCTGAGCGTCTGCAGGCTGGCCTTGGTGATGCCCTGCAACACCGGCAGGCCACCGGCCGGCCGCTCACCCGCGCGCAGGCGCCGCTCGTTCTCTTCCTCGAACTCGATCCGGTCGACCAGCTCGCCGATCAGATAGGTCGTGTCGCCCGGTTCGGTGATCTCGATCTTCTGCAGCATCTGGCGAACGACCACCTCGATGTGCTTGTCGTTGATCTTCACACCCTGCAGCCGGTAGACGTCCTGGATCTCGTTGATGAGATATTCGGACAGCGCCTCGACCCCCATCACCCGCAGGATGTCATGCGGAACGCGCGGACCATCGACCAGCGGATCGCCGCGGTGGACATAGTCGCCCTCCTGCACCGAAACGTGCTTGCCCTTCGGCACCAGATACTCGGTTTCCTCGCCGGTCTCGTCGTTCTTGACGATGACGCGGCGCTTCGCCTTGTAGTCCTTGCCGAATTCCACGCGCCCGTCGGTTTCAGCGATGATCGCGTGATCCTTCGGACGGCGGGCCTCGAACAGCTCGGCGACGCGCGGCAGACCGCCGGTGATATCGCGCGTCTTGCTGCCCTCGCGCGGAATGCGGGCGAGAACGTCGCCGGCATGCACGGTCGCACCGTTTTCCACCGAAAGAATCGAATCGGGGCTGAGGAAGTAGCGGGCTTCCGCACCGTTCGCGAGGCGCAGCACCTCGCCGCGCTCATCCTTCAGAATGAGGCGCGGGCGCAAATCCGCCCCCTTGGCCGACTGCTTGTAGTCCACCACCACCTTGGAGGTCAGGCCCGTCACCTCGTCGACCCGCTCGACCAGGGTCACGCCCTCGAGCAGATCGGCGTATTCAACCATGCCCGCGCGCTCGGTGATGATCGGCAGGGTATACGGATCCCACTCGGCCAGCTTCTGTCCGCGCGCCACTGTCTGGTCCTCGTCGACCAGCAGCCTTGCGCCATAGGGCACACGGAAGCGGGCACGCTCGCGGCCGGACGCATCATTCAGGGCGATCTCGCAGTTGCGGCTCATCACGATCGGGGCGCCGGCCGAGTTCGACACCACGTTGCGGTTACGGATCGTCACCGTGCCGTCGTGGCTGGCCTCGACGCTCGACTGCTCGGCGCCACGCTGCGCGGCGCCGCCAATGTGGAAGGTGCGCATGGTCAGCTGCGTACCCGGCTCGCCGATCGACTGGGCGGCAATCACGCCGACCGCCTCGCCGATATTCACCGGCGTGCCGCGCGCGAGGTCGCGCCCATAGCACTTGGCGCAAACGCCCACCTTGGCCTCGCAGGTCAGCACCGAGCGGATCTTCACGCTCTCGACGCCGAGCTTCTCGATATGCATCGAGTCGACTTCGCCGATCAGCTCGTTCGCCCGGACGATGACGGTCTCGTCGGTCGGGTCGAGCACGTCCTCCGCCGCGGTCCGGCCGAGTATCCGCTCCGAAATCGAGGAGACGACCTCGCCGCCGTCCATCACCGCCCGAACCGTCAGGCCACGCTCGGTGCCGCAATCGGTGCTGACGATGATGCAATCCTGCGCCACGTCGACCAGACGGCGGGTGAGGTAACCGGAGTTCGCCGTCTTCAGCGCGGTGTCCGCGAGACCCTTGCGGGCGCCGTGGGTCGAGTTGAAGTATTCGGCGACGGTCAGGCCTTCCTTGAAGTTCGACAGGATCGGCTGCTCGATGATCTCGCCCGACGGCTTGGCCATCAGGCCGCGCATGCCGGCGAGCTGGCGCATCTGCGTTGGCGACCCACGGGCGCCGGAATGGCTCATCATCCAGACCGAGTTGGTCGGCTTGCCGGGATCCTGGCGCGAAATCTCGCGCATCATCGCCGCGGCAACCTCGTCGTTACAGCGCGACCACGCGTCGATCACCTTGTTGTAGCGCTCGCCGGCGGTGATGAGACCGTCGTGATACTGCGCCTCGTATTCCTTGACCTCGGCCTGTGTCTTTTCCAGCAGGCCGTATTTCTCGGCCGGGATGACCATGTCGTCCTTGCCGAAGGAGATGCCGGCCTTGGCCGCCTGGCGGAACCCGAGCCCCATCAGACGGTCGCAGAAAATCACCGACTCCTTCTGCCCGCAATGGCGATAGACGGCGTCGATCACGTCCGACACCTTCTTCTTGGTCAGCAGCTGGTTGACCAGGGCGAAGGGAACGTCGTGATGCTTGGGCAGAAGCTGGCCGATCATCATGCGGCCCGGCGTGGTCGCGACCACCTCGGTCGTGCGCGTGCCGTCCGGATGCGTGCGAACGACGCGGGCGCGGATCTTGTCGTGCAGCTTCAGATGCCCGGAATCGAGCGCATGCTCGATCTCGCCCATCGTGCCGAACAACGGCGCCTCCTTGTCCTCGACCGCGCTGAAGGCCGGGGTTTCAAGCGAGAGATAATAGAGCCCGAGCACGATGTCCTGGCTCGGCACGATGATCGGCTTGCCGTTGGCCGGGTTAAGAATGTTGTTCGTGCTCATCATGAGCACACGCGCCTCGAGCTGCGCCTCAATCGAAAGCGGCACGTGAACCGCCATCTGGTCGCCGTCGAAGTCGGCGTTGAAGGCGGTGCAGACCAGCGGATGCAGCTGGATCGCCTTGCCCTCGATCAGGATCGGCTCGAACGCCTGAATGCCGAGGCGGTGCAGCGTCGGCGCGCGGTTGAGCAGCACCGGATGCTCGCGGATCACCTCCTCAAGGATGTCCCACACCTCGGGGCGTTCCTTCTCGACCATACGCTTCGCCGCCTTGATCGTGGTGGCGAGGCCGTATTTCTCGAGCTTGGCGTAGATGAAGGGCTTGAACAGCTCCAGCGCCATCTTCTTCGGCAGGCCGCACTGGTGCAGCTTCAGCTCCGGCCCGACGACGATGACCGAACGGCCGGAATAGTCGACGCGCTTGCCCAGCAGGTTCTGGCGGAAGCGGCCCTGCTTGCCCTTCAGCATGTCGGATAGCGATTTCAGCGGCCGCTTGTTGGTGCCGGTGATGGCGCGGCCGCGACGGCCGTTATCGAACAGCGCGTCGACCGATTCCTGGAGCATGCGCTTCTCGTTGCGCACGATGATGTCCGGCGCGCGCAGCTCGATCAGCCGCTTGAGGCGGTTGTTGCGGTTGATCACGCGGCGATAGAGATCGTTCAGGTCCGACGTGGCGAAACGGCCACCATCGAGCGGCACGAGCGGGCGCAGCTCGGGCGGAATGACCGGAACAACATCCATGATCATCCATTCCGGGCGGGTGCCTGATTCGATGAACGCCTCGACCAGCTTCAGCCGCTTGACCAGCTTCTTGCGCTTGGCCTCGGAGGTCGCCTCCTTGAGGTCGGCGCGCATGATCGCCCGTTCGGCCTCGAGATCGACTCCCGCAAGGATCGACTTCACCGCCTCGGCGCCGATGCCCGCCTTGAACCCGTCCTCGCCGAACTCGTCCTGCTTCGCGTACAGCTCATCCTCGGAAAGGAGCTGGTAGCGCTTGAGGTCGGTCGTGTAGGGATCGAGAACGATATAATTCTCGAAATAGAGAACCTTCTCCAGATCCTTCAGCGTCATCTCGACCATGGTCGCGATGCGACTCGGCAGCGACTTCAGGAACCAGATATGCGCGACCGGCGAGGCCAGCTCGATATGGCCCATGCGCTCGCGGCGCACCTTGGCCAGCGTCACCTCGACGCCGCATTTCTCGCAGATGATCCCGCGGAACTTCATCCGCTTGTACTTGCCGCACAGGCACTCATAGTCCTTGATCGGCCCGAAGATGCGGGCACAGAACAGGCCGTCGCGCTCCGGCTTGAAGGTGCGGTAGTTGATGGTCTCCGGCTTCTTGATCTCGCCATACGACCAGGAGCGGATCTGCTCCGGCGAGGCGATCTGGATACGGATCTGGTCGAACGTGGCGGCCTGACCGGTCTGGCCGAGAATCTTCATCAAATCGTTCATGCGATAGTCCCTTTCATCAGCGCGGAACGGGCTTGCCGCCCCGCGCCATGACAAATCCGAACGGTCCTGGTCAGTCCACGGACTGGTTGAGATCGACGTTGAGGCCGAGCGACTTCAGTTCCTTGGTCAGAACGTTGAAGCTCTCGGGCACGCCGGCCTCGAAATTGTCCTGCTCGCGCACGATCGCCTCATAGACCTTGGTGCGGCCCGAAACGTCGTCCGACTTCACGGTCAGCATCTCCTGCAGCGTGTAGGCCGCGCCATAGGCCTCGAGCGCCCAGACCTCCATCTCGCCGAAGCGCTGGCCGCCGAACTGCGCCTTGCCGCCCAGCGGCTGCTGGGTGACGAGGCTGTAGGGGCCGATCGAGCGGGCATGGATCTTGTCGTCAACCATGTGACCGAGCTTGAGCATGTACATGTAGCCCACCGTCACCTTGCGCTCGAACTGCTCGCCAGTCCGGCCGTCGAACACGGTCATCTGGCCGGAGACGTCGAGGCCGGCCTTGGCCAGCATGTCCTCGATATCGGTGATGCGCGCGCCATCGAACACGGGGGTGGCGATCGGCACGCCCTTGCGGATGTTGCCGCACAGCTCCTGCACCTCGGCTTCCGACATCGAGGCGATCTGCTCGTTGTAGATCGCCTCGCCATAGGCGCTCTTCAGCATCCCGTGCAGCCGCTCCCGCTCGGCAGCGTCGCGACGATACGCCTCGACCGCCTCGCCGATCTGCTTGCCAAGGTTGGCGCAGGCCCAGCCAAGATGCGTCTCGAGAATCTGCCCGACATTCATGCGCGAGGGCACGCCGAGCGGATTGAGCACGACATCGACGGCCGTACCGTCTTCCAGGAACGGCATGTCCTCGATCGGGACAACGCGGGAGACGACACCCTTGTTGCCGTGCCGGCCGGCCATCTTGTCGCCCGGCTGCAGCTTGCGCTTCACCGCGATGAACACCTTGACCATCTTCATCACGCCAGGCGGCATTTCATCGCCGCGCTGGAGCTTCTCGACCTTGCTCTCGAAACGCTGCTGCAGCTTGTGCACGGCGGCATCGAACTCGCGCTTCAGCGTCTCGATCTCCGCCATCACCCGGTCGTCCTGCACCGTCAGGTTGCGCCAGGCGCCACGCGGCACCTCGGCCAGCAACGCTGTGGTGATCTCGGTGCCCGACCGCACGCCCTTGTAGCCGGACCCGGCAACCTGGCCGAGCAGCTTCTCGCGCAGCCGGTTGAGGAAGGCGCGTTCCTGAATGGCGCGCTCGTCGTCCCGGTCCTTGGCAAGGCGTTCGATCTCGGCGCGCTCGATCGCCAGGGCGCGCTCATCCTTGTCGACGCCCCGGCGGTTGAACACCCGCACATCCACGACCGTGCCGTTCACCCCCGGCGGCAGCTTCAGCGAGGTGTCGCGCACATCCGACGCCTTTTCGCCGAAGATCGCGCGCAGCAGTTTTTCCTCCGGCGTCATCGGGCTCTCGCCCTTCGGCGTGACCTTGCCGACCAGGATGTCGCCCGGATTCACCTCTGCCCCGACATAGACGATGCCGGCCTCATCCAGGTTGCGCAGCGCTTCCTCGCCGACATTCGGAATGTCGCGGGTGATTTCCTCCTGCCCCAGCTTGGTATCGCGGGCCATCACCTCGAATTCCTCGATATGGATCGAGGTGAACATGTCCTCGCGGGCAACGCGCTCCGAGATGAGGATGGAGTCCTCGAAGTTATACCCGTTCCACGGCATGAACGCGCAAAGCACGTTGCGGCCAAGCGCGAGTTCGCCCAGCTCGGTCGACGGACCATCGGCGATGATGTCGCCGGCGCCGACGCGGTCGCCCACCCGCACCAGCGGACGCTGGTTGATGCAGGTTGACTGGTTCGAGCGCATGTATTTGCGCAGGCGATAGATATCCACGCCCTGGGTCGTGCCATCCTCGCCGGTGGCGCGCACCACGATGCGCGCGCCGTCGATCTGGTCGATCACGCCGGCGCGGCGGGCCACGATTGTCGCGCCCGAGTCGCGGGCAACCGGCGCTTCCATGCCGGTGCCGACCAGCGGCGCATCGGAACGGATCAGCGGCACCGCCTGGCGCTGCATGTTCGAGCCCATCAGCGCGCGGTTGGCGTCGTCGTTCTCAAGGAAGGGGATCAGCGCCGCGGCGACGGAGACGAGCTGGCGCGGCGAGACGTCGATCGCGGTAACCTCGTCGGGCTTGACCAGACGGAAATCACCATTGCGGCGCACCGAAACCAGATCCTCGGTCAGCGTGCCGTCGGCGAGCTTCGGCGCATCGGCCTGGGCAACGGTGAGGCGCTCCTCCTCCATCGCCGAGAGATACTTGTAGTCATCGAGCACCTTGCCATCCTTCACCAGGCGATAGGGCGTCTCGATGAAGCCATACTTGTTCACCTTGGCGAAGGTGGCCAGCGAGTTGATCAGGCCGATATTCGGGCCTTCCGGCGTTTCGATCGGGCAGATACGGCCGTAATGCGTCGGGTGCACGTCGCGAACCTCGAACCCGGCCCGCTCGCGGGTCAGACCACCCGGCCCAAGGGCCGAGAGACGGCGCTTGTGGGTGACTTCCGAAAGCGGATTGGTCTGGTCCATGAACTGCGAGAGCTGCGACGAACCGAAGAATTCCCGCACCGCCGCCGCCGCCGGCTTGGCGTTGATCAGGTCGTGCGGCATTACCCCGTCGATATCGACCGAGCCCATCCGCTCGCGAATGGCGCGCTCCATGCGGAGCAGGCCGACGCGATACTGGTTTTCCATCAGCTCGCCGACCGAGCGGACACGACGATTGCCGAGATTGTCGATGTCGTCGATCTGGCCGCGGCCGTCCTTCAGCTCGCACATGATCTGGATGGTGCGCAGGATGTCTTCCTTGCGCAGCACCCGCACCGTGTCCTCGCATTCAACGCCGAGCCGCATGTTCATCTTGACGCGGCCGACCGCCGAGAGGTCGTAGCGCTCGGAGTCGAAGAACAGGCCCCGGAACAGCGCCTCGGCGGTTTCCGAGGTCGGCGGCTCGCCAGGGCGGATCACCCGGTAGATGTCGATCAGCGCGTCCTCGCGGCTGGCATTCTTGTCGGTCGCGAGCGTGTTGCGGATCCACGGCCCCTTGGCCTGATCGATCGCAAGCGTCGGAATCTCGTCGAGCCCGGCATCCTCCAGCACCTTCAGCTTGGCGTCGGAGATTTCCTCGCCCGCGTCGGCGAAAATCTCACCGGTATTCGGATCGAACAGATCTTCCGCCACGAAACGGCCGACCAGGTCGGCGCGGCTGACGAGCACGGAGCGGGTCTTGGCCGCGATCTGCCGCGCGGTGCGCGCGGTGAGCTTGTCATCGGCCTTGGCGACAACCTCGCCGGTCTCGGCGTCCACCAGGTCCTCGACCAGCTTGGCGCCGCGGAAGGTTTCCGGCTCGAACGGACGCGCCCAGGCCCCCTCCCCTCCGGCGGTGCGGGTGCGGGTGAACGGCACCTTGCCATAGAAGAAACCAAGGATCTCCTCGGCATCCATGCCGCGAATCTCGCCGATCTCCAGCGTCTCGCCCTTGGCCTCGCGCGCGGCGCGCAGCGCCTCGGTCGCGCGCCCCTCAAGCGCGTAGAGCAGCGTCGTGACCGGCAGCTTCCGCTTGCGGTCGATGCGGACATAGATAAGGTCCTTGGCGTCGAATTCGAAATCGAGCCAGGAGCCGCGATAGGGAATGACGCGAGCGGCAAAGAGATACTTGCCGGAGCTGTGGGTCTTGCCCTTGTCATGGTCGAAGAACACGCCGGGGCTGCGGTGCATCTGGCTGACGATGACGCGCTCGGTGCCGTTCACGACGAAGGTGCCGTTGTCGGTCATCAGCGGCATGTCGCCCATGTACACGGGCTGCTCCTTGATGTCGCGGATCGAGCGAGCGCCGGTATCTTCATCGACATCCCAGACGATCAGACGCAGCACCACCTTGAGCGGCGCGGCATAGGTCATGCCGCGCTGGATGCATTCCTCGACGTCGTATTTCGGCTCCTCGAGCTCGTAATAGACGAATTCGAGACGGCCGCGGCCGGCAAAATCGTCGATCGGGAAGACCGACTTGAAGACTTCCTGCAGCCCGGAATTGGTGCGGGAGTCGGGTGAGACGTGCATCTGCAGGAACGCGTCATAGCTCGCGCGCTGCACGTCGATCAGATTCGGCATCGGCGTGGTTTCAGGGATACGCCCGAAGCTCTTGCGGATGCGCTTGCGATTGGTGAAGGAAACTTTGTTCAGGCCACCCGAAATCGCATTCATGCTCAGACCCCGATCTTCATTCCAGTGACCGCGCCGCGGCCCGGGGCTACCATCAGCCCGGGCGTCGCCGCGTCAGCGGCGGGAAACCCCGCCAGTCATCAACCGCCGCCACGCCCTCGCCCGAGGCACGCAACGGCAAACGGGCGGAGCGCCATGGGGCGCCCCGCCAGTTTCAGTCCTGTCGCGCCGACGGCCCGAAGGCCGCGCGGCGCGGGGTAACATCACTCGATGCCGACAGATGCGCCCTGCTCTTCCAGAACCTTCTTGATCTTCTCGGCCTCGTCCTTGTTCACGCCTTCCTTCACGGTCTTCGGCGCGCCCTCGACGAGATCCTTGGCCTCCTTGAGGCCGAGGCCGGTGATCGTGCGGATTTCCTTGATCACGTTGATCTTCTTGTCGCCAGCGACCTTGAGGATCACGTTGAATTCGGTCTTCTCCTCGGCCGGCGCGGCGGCAGCACCGCCACCGGCAGGCATCGCCGCCGCAACCGCGACCGGAGCCGCAGCCGAAACGCCCCACTTGTCCTCGAGCAGCTTGGAAAGCTCCGCCGCTTCGAGAACAGTCAGGCTCGAAAGCTGTTCAACCAGATTTGCCAGATCAGCCATTGTTCAATTCCTTAGAATAGTCGTTCAGTTGGTTCCATGCAAGCCGACCCTGCCGGCTCGCCTCATCTCGTCTCAGGCCGCGTCGGCCTCATCCGCCTTGGCATAGGCCGCAAAGACCCGCGCGAGCTGGCCGGCCGGAGCCTGCAGCACGCCCGCCACCTTCGTCGCCGGCGCCTGGATGAGACCCAGGAGCCTGGCGCGGAGCTGATCGAGCGACGGCAGTTCGGCGAGCGCCTTGACGCCGGATGCATCGAGCATCTGCGTCCCAAGCGCGCCGCCGACCAGCACGAACTTCTCGTTGGTCTTGGCGAACTCGACGGCCACCTTCGCCACCGCCACAGGGTCCTGCGACCACGCAATCGCGGTCGGCCCCTTCAGCATCGGCTTCAGCCCGTCGAATCGGGTCCCTTCCAAGGCGAGGTGAGCCAGACGGTTCTTCGCCACCTTGTACTGCGCGCCCGCTTCCCGCATCTTCACGCGCAGTGCCGTGACATCGGCCACGGTCAGACCATCATTGCGGCTGACCACGACCATCGACGTCTCGGCGAACACCGCGGCGAGCTGGTCCACGAATTCACGCTTCTGTGCGCGATCCACGTCGATCTCCACTCGTCAGGCGAAATACGTTTGGACCGTATCCCGCCGGGTTGCCCAGGCAGCCGGGACCATCCCGGCCGCCGTTCGCCTGTCCTCAGACCGGAACCATCGGAACAAAACGCCCCGATCCCCGTCTCCGGCGTGCGGGAGACTTCCCTTCAAGGCTTGCGCCACATGCCGTCTTGGACAGGTCCGGAACCGCCGGCGCGAACCGGCCGATCCCGTCATGGCCGGAGCCGAGGCTCCGGCGCATCTCATCAGGCAGAAAGACTGCCCACATCCACACGCACGCCCGGCCCCATGGTGGAGGAGAGCGCCGCCTTCTGCAGATAGGTGCCCTTGGCGCCCGCCGGCTTGGCCTTCTGGATCGCGTCGACCAGGGCCTTCGCGTTCTCCACCAGCTTCTCGACCTCGAAGCTCGCCTTGCCGATGCCGGCGTGAATGATCCCCGCCTTCTCGGCGCGGAACTCGATCTGGCCCGACTTGGCGGCGGTGATCGCGCCCTTGACGTCCATCGTCACGGTGCCGAGCTTCGGATTCGGCATCAGGCCACGCGGGCCGAGAATCTTGCCGAGACGGCCGACCAGGGCCATCATGTCCGGCGTCGCGATGCAGCGGTCGAATTCGATCGTGCCATTCTGGACCAGCTCGGCGAGGTCCTCGGCGCCGACCACATCCGCACCGGCCGCCTTCGCCTCCTCGGCCTTCGGGCCGCGCGCGAACACGCCGACGCGCAGCGTCTTGCCGGTGCCGTTCGGCAGGCTGAGCAGGCCGCGCACCATCTGGTCGGCATGGCGCGGATCGATGCCGAGGTTGAGCGACAGCTCGACCGTCTCGTCGAACTTTGCCGTGGCGTTGGATTTCACCAGCGCCATCGCCTCCACCACCGGATAGAGCTTCGCCTGATCGACGGTGGATTGCGCTTTCACCAGCCGCTTGTTCTTCGCCATGATCAGCCCTCCACCACCGAAAGGCCCATCGAGCGGGCCGAACCGATCAGCATGCGCACCGCGCCATCGACATCGTTCGCATTCATGTGAACCATCTTGGTCTGCGCGATTTCGCGCAGCTGGCTCATCGTCACCTTGCCGACCGTGGCACCCTTGCCGGTCGCGGTCGAGCCTTTCGGGATACCCGCGGCCTTCTTGAGGAAGTAGGTGTTCGGCGGCGTCTTGGTGATGAAGCTGAAAGTGCGGTCCGCATAGGCGGTGATCACCACCGGGACCGGCATGCCCACTTCCATTCCCTGGGTCGCCGCGTTGAAATCCTTGCAGAACTGCATGATGTTGAGACCGCGCTGACCGAGCGCGGGGCCGACGGGCGGCGACGGATTGGCCTTGCCCGCAGGAATCTGCAGCTTGATATAGCCGACTACTTTTTTCGCCATGAGGCGCGCTCCTGATCCGAAGGCGTGCAGGCGGGCGAACCCGAAACACGCCAATGGACCGCGGTTCCACCGGCCCGGCCACCCGTGGCCGAACCTCCCGCGTTCCGATTGAGCGATGGGCTATACAGCCCCGCGGCCCCGCTGTCGAGTCGCGCGAGACACATCCCGCCTGGACCCTGAGAATACGGCAACAGGGCTGCATCACCGCAACGAACGCCCCATATGGGCGGCGACCCAACAGATGGAGACACGCATGAAGACAAGGAAACTCGGCACGCTTACGGTTTCCGCCCTCGGCCTCGGCTGCATGGGCATGTCCGATTTCTATGCCGGACGCGACGAGGCGGAGGCGCGCGCGACGCTCGAACGCGCGCTGGAACGCGGCATCACCTTCTTCGACTCGGCCGACATGTACGGCTTCGGCGACAATGAGCGCCTGCTGTCCGATTTCGTGAAGGCGAACCGGAGCAGGATCGTCCTCGCCACCAAATTCGGCAACGAATTCAGCGAAGACCGCCAGCGCCTCGGCATCAACGGCCGGCCGGACTATGTGCGCCGCGCCTGCGACGCCTCGCTGCAGCGGCTCGGGATCGACACGATCGACCTTTATTACCAGCACCGCGTCGATCCGAACGTGCCGATCGAGGAGACCGTCGGCGCAATGGCGGAGCTGGTGAAGGCCGGCAAGGTGCGGCATCTCGGCCTGTCCGAGGCGGCGCCGGCCACCATCCGCCGGGCGCACAAGATCCATCCGATCACCGCGCTGCAAACCGAATATTCGCTCTGGTCGCGCGAGCCGGAGGGCGACATCCTCGCCACCGTGCGCGAACTCGGGATCGGCTTCGTGCCCTACTCACCGCTCGGCCGCGGCTTCCTGACCGGCGCGATCCGCACGCCGGACGATCTCGCCGCCGATGACTGGCGCCGCCACGCCCCGCGCTTCCAGGGCGAGAATTTCACGAAGAATCTCGAACTTGTCGGCAAGGTGAAGGCGCTCGCGGCGGAAAAGGGCTGCACGGCGGGCCAACTGGCACTGGCCTGGGTGCTCGCCCAGGGCGAGGATATCGTGCCAATCCCGGGCACCAAGCGCCGGACCTATCTCGACGAGAATATCGGCGCGCTCGACGTGACGCTGACGCCGGAAGACCTCGCCGCGATCGAGCGGATCATGCCTGCCGGCACCGTCGCCGGCACGCGCTATCCGGAAGCGGGGCTGAAGGCGGTCAATCGCTGATCGCCCGCGCCTCCTCCGCTGAAACGCGAATGGCGGGCGGCTTGCGGCGCCCGCCGTTTTTCAGCCGTGAACAGCGGCGCTATTCGCCGAGAACGGCGAAAATCCGCTTGCGGACCTCGATCGGGCCGAGGGCTTCCATCACCGCGTCGATCGGCGGGCTGACCGTGCTGCCGGTCAGCGCCGCGCGCAGCGGCTGGGCGATGGCGCCGAGCTTCTTCTCCTCGCGTTCGGCATAGGCCTTCATCGCCTCGTGCAGCGCCGCCTTCGAGAAATCGGTGTTGTCGAAGTCGAGTAGCAGCGCCGCGAGGTCGTCGCGCGCCGCCTCGGTGAGCAGGGCGGCGGCCTTTTCGGTCATCGGCAGCGGCGCCTCGCGAACGATGAACAGGGCGGATTCCGCCAGTTCGGCGAGGGTGCGGGCGCGCTCCTTCAGCCCCGGCATCAGCATCCCGATGCGGCCGGCCGCCTCGGTGCCCACCGTAAAGCCGTGGTCGCGCGCAAGCCGGGCAACAATATCGGCGGCAAGCCGCTCATCCTCGGCGGCGCGAAGGAAGACGGCGTTGACATGGACAAGCTTGGCATAGTCCATCCGGCTCGCGGCGCGGCCGACGCCATCGAGGTCGAACAGCGCGACCTGCTGGTCGCGGGGCAGGATCTCGGCATCGCCATGGCCCCAGCCGAGGCGGAGCAGGTAGTTGCAGAGCGCCTCGGGCAGATAGCCCTCGTCGCGAAACTGCAGCACCGAGACGGCGCCGTGGCGCTTCGACAGCTTTGCCCCATCGGCGCCGTGGATCAGCGGAATATGGGCGAAATTCGGCCGCGCCCAGCCCATCGCGTCATAGATCTGGGCCTGGCGGAACGTGTTGGTCAGATGGTCGTCGCCACGGATGACATGGGAGATGGCCATGTCGTGATCATCCACCACGACGGCGTGCAGATAGGTCGGCGTGCCGTCTGACCGGAGCAGGATCATGTCGTCGAGTTCGGCGTTCCTCACCCGCACCTCGCCCTGGACGAGGTCATGGATCACGGTCTCGCCCTCGCGCGGGGCGCGCAGGCGGATCACCGGATCGACGCCGGGCGGCGCCTCGGCCGGGTCGCGGTCGCGCCAGCGCCCGTCATAGCGGAACGGCTTCTTGCTCCGCTCGGCCTCGGCGCGCAATTCGGCAAGCTCCTCGCGGCTGCAATAGCAGCGATAGGCCGTGCCGGCCGCAAGCATCTGCTCGACCACCTCGCGATGGCGGGCGTAGCGGGTCGACTGATAGACCGGCGGTTCGTCCGATTTGAGGTCGAGCCAGTCCAGCGCGTCGAGGATCACCTGCGTCGCCTCGGGCGTGCTGCGCTCGCGGTCGGTATCCTCGATGCGGAGCAGGAACTGGCCGCCGTGATGGCGGGCGAAGAGATAGTTGAACAGTGCGGTGCGGGCGCCGCCGATATGGAGCATGCCGGTGGGCGACGGGGCGAAACGGACGCGTATTGTCATGCCGCCGGCGCTATCACGAAACGGCGCGGGGATGAACCCTTACCAGCGGAACCCGCCGATGATGGCGCGCGGGTCGAGCCCGGCGGCAGCGCAATCGGCCCAAGCCTCCTCGGGCGTCGCGACGTGGACGCCTGAGAGCACGAGCACCGAGGCGATGCCGGCGGCCTTCGCGCCGGCGATATCGGTTCGCAGCGAGTCGCCGAACGCGATCGTCCGCGCCGGTTCGGTGCCGAGCAGATCCAGGGTCGGACGATAGACGGCCGGATCGGGCTTGCCGCGCCAGATCACCCGCCCGCCCCAGGCGGCGTAGCGCTGGGCGAGCGCCCCTGCGCAAATGATACGGCGCCCGTCGCGGATCACCTCCAGGTCGGGATTGGCGCAGATCATCGGCAGCCCCGCGCCGAGCGCCTCGCGCAGCAGCGGATCGAAGGCGGCGGGATCGTCGGGCGGCGCGAGATCGTCGGGTCCGGTATTCAGCAGGAAATCCGCCGCATCCGGCCGGTCGGCCTCGGCGAGCCCGAGATCGTCGAACAGGTTGCGGTCACGCGGCGGACCGAGATGAAACAGCCGCTCGCCAAGCCCCGCGAAATCGGGCTCGCTGCGCGAAACCAGGGCGGTGCGCACGGCCTCGCCGCTGGTCATGATCCCGTCGTAAAGCTCGGGGCCGATGCCCATCGCGGCCAAAGCGGCCGCGACCGGCGCGGTGCGGCGCGGCGCGTTGGAGAGAAAAACGACGCGCTTGCCGGCCTCGCGCAGATGGCGCAGGCAGGCGGCAACGCCGGGATAGGGGCGCACCCCGTCATGCACCACGCCCCAGAGATCGACGATGAAGCCATCGCGATCGCGGGCAAGAGTTTCGACGCTCATCGGGGCTTCGCTCACGGCGCGATCTCCGCGAGCCGGTCGGCATCCCGGCCGACAAGTTCTGCCAGCGTCGCCGCGCCATACTGGTCGAGCAGGGCGGACAGTCCGGCGGCGATGCGCGGCAGCACCGACGGCCCCTGATAGACGAAAGCGGTATAGACCTGCACGAGGCTCGCACCGGCGCGGAATTTGGCGAGCGCCTGCTCCGGCGTCGCCACGCCGCCGACGCCGATCAGCAAAAGCCGGTCGCCGGCGAGCAGGCGAACCCGCGCCAGCATGCGCGTCGCCCGGTTGAACAGCGGCGCGCCGGACAGGCCGCCCGCCTCGCCGCGTGCCGCGCCGCGCAGGGCATCGGGCCGGGCGAGCGTGGTGTTGCTGACGATCAGCCCGGCGACACCGCGGCCAATCACCATCTCGACCAGTTCCGGCAGAACCCCTTCATCGAGGTCGGGGGCGAGCTTGACGAAAAGCGGCGGGGCGCCTGGCACGGCGGCACGGATCGCATCGAGGATCGCGGCCAGCCGGTCGGTCGCCTGCAGGTCGCGCAGGCCGGGCGTGTTGGGCGAGGAGACGTTGATGGCGATGTAGTCGGCATGCGGCGCGACCGCATGGACCAGGGCGGGGTAATCGGCCAGCGGGTCCGCCCCTTCCTTGTTGATGCCGAGATTGGCGCCAATGGCCGCCCGCGTGCGGTCGGCGCCGGCGAGGCGGGCGGCGAACCCCTCGATGCCGCCATTGTTGAACCCCATCCGGTTGATCAGCGCCCGATCCTGGGCCAGCCGGAACAGGCGCGGCTTCGGATTGCCCGGTTGCGGCCGCCTCGTCACCGTGCCGGCCTCGATGAATCCGAACCCAAGGCGGGACAGCCCGGCAAGGGCGGCGGCATCCTTGTCGAACCCCGCGGCAAGCCCGATCGGCAGGGTTATCGTTCGTCCGAAGGCGGACATCGCAAGGCGCGGATCGGCCGGAACCTCGCGCCGCCCCGCGAGCCCGAGACGCAACCCGGCCAATGCGATGTCGTGCGCCGTCTCGGGTTCCAGCAGGCGCAGCGCGGCCGCGGCGATATCCGCGACAGGCATTACTTCGCGAAGACCACGATCTCGGGGGTCGAAGAGGCGGGAATCCCGGCAAGCGGCGCGGCGGCGCCGAGCGAGACGTGTTCCGCCGCCACCCCATCGGCCACGATCGCATCCGCAACCTGCGCGGCGCGCGGCGCGAGGCGGGCCATCGCCCGTTCGGCCGCCGCCGGCCCACCCGCGGCCGGCGCGGTGACAACCACCCGGAATTCCGCCTTGGGATTGATTTTCAACGCCGCGTCCACGGCATATTTCACCGAGGGGGACCATGTTTCGACCGCCTCGGGAATCGTCACCAGCGGAAGCCGCCCGTTGAAAGCGGTAAGCGCCGCGACATCCACCAGCGACGGCGCGCCGGCATAGGGGCCCGGCACATGGCGGCCGGGCACCGCGCACCCGGCAAGGATGGCTGGAAGCACGAAAATCATGAGGATCGAGCGACGCATGAACGGCCTTTACTGGAGCTTGCCCGTGGCCTCAATGGCAGGGGAATTAACGAAAGTCTAGATTGCGCGGCGCGATCGCCGAATTGCCGGACCGATCGCCGGCGGGTGTTCTGAACCCGCCGGCGACGCCGGGCAATCCGGCCTTTTCGGGCATCCCTCCGGCGGTCAGCCGCCGGTGGTTTTCTGCGTCTGTTCGCCGAGACCGGCAATGCCGAGGCGCACGGTCTGACCCGGCCGCAGGAAAACCGGCTCCGGCTTGATCCCCATGCCGACGCCGGGCGGCGTGCCGGTGGCGATGATGTCGCCGGGTTCGAGACGGATGAACCGGCTGACATAGGATACCAGCGTCTTCACGCCGAAGATCATCGTCCGCGTGTTGCCGTTCTGCATCCGCTTGCCATCGACCTCGCACCACAGATCGAGCGCCTGCGGGTCCGGCACCTCGTCGCGGGTCACGAGGAACGGACCCGTCGGGCCAAAGCTCGGGCAGCCCTTGCCCTTGTCCCAGGTGCCGCCGCGGCGGATCTGGTATTCGCGCTCGCTGACATCATTGACGATGCAATAGCCGGCGACATGCTCAAGCGCCGCGTCCTCGGCGATGTGCGAGCCGCCCGTGCCGATGATCACGCCGAGTTCGACTTCCCAGTCGGTTTCCTTCGAGCCGGGCGGGATCACGATATCGTCGTTCGGGCCCGAATAGGCGCTGCCGGCCTTGAGGAAGATGATCGGCTCCTCCGGCACCTTGAGCCCGGACTCGGCCGCATGGTCGGCATAGTTGAGGCCGATGCAGATGAAATTCACCGGCCGGGGAACCGGCGCGCCGATCCGCGTGCCGGCGGGCACCAGCGGCAGCGTCGCGGCGTCGAGCGCGGCGAGGCGCGCAAGCCCGGCATCGCCAAGGACGGCGGCGTCGATTTCGGAAACAACACCGGAGAGATCGCGCAGCGCGCCGGATGCATCGACGATTCCTGGACGTTCGGCGCCGGCGGCGCCATGCCTGAACAGTTTCATATATTTAAACTCCCGTTATACTCGTGGTCTGCTTGTAGTCCGCGCGACGCCGCCGGCCAAGAGGATCGACGGGCGCCGCATCATGTTCAGGATAATCGACAGCCCCTGTTGAACTTGCGCTGTTTCCGCCCGACTTGCTCCTGCTGTGCTTAAAATAATAGTCTAGCGAGACCTGCTTCATTCAAGGACCGATCCATGACCCAGCCCGCGCCGCGCTCGAACGAGCCGCTGATCCATCACTGGATGCCGTTCACCGCCAACCGCCAGTTCCATGACGCGCCGCGAATCATCGCCCGCGCCGAGGGTGTGCATTACTGGAACACCGCGGGGGAAAAACTGCTCGATGCGGTCTCCGGCCTTTACACCACGCCGGCCGGGCATGGCCGGCGCGAAATCCGCGATGCGGTGGCGCGGCAGCTTGAAGAACTTGACTACGCGCCGGCCTTCCAGTTCGGCGTCCCCGGCTCGTTCCGTCTGGCCAACGAGCTGGCGCAGATGCTGCCCGCCGGGCTGAACCGGGTCTTCTTCGCCGGCTCGGGGTCGGAAGCGGTCGAATCCGCCCTCAAGGTCGCGATCCAGTATCATCGCGTGCGCGGCCAGGGGCAGCGTCAGCGCTTCGTCGGCCGGGCGCGCGGCTATCATGGGGTCAATTTCGCCGGCTGGTCGGTCGGCGGCATGGTCAAGAACCGCGAGGCATTCGGTCTCGGCCTCCCGGGTGTCGCCCACATGCGCCACACGCATATCCCCGAAAACCGCTTCCAGATGGGCCAGGGCGAGCATGGCGGCGTCGATCTGGCCGACGACCTGCAGCGCATGATCGACCTGCATGGCGCGGACACCATCGCCGCCTGCATCGTCGAGCCGATCGCGGGATCGACGGGCGTTCTGGTGCCGCCGAAGGGCTATCTGGAGCGGCTGCGCGAGATCTGCACCAGGCACGGCATCCTGCTGATCTTCGATGAGGTGATCTGCGGCTTCGGGCGCACCGGCGCGCCCTTCGCGGCGGATGCGTTCGGCGTGGTGCCGGACATGCTGACCATGGCCAAGGCGATCACCAACGGCAACATCCCGATGGCCGCCGTCGCCGTGCGGGAAGACGTCCAGCAGGCGATTCTCGACGCCGCCGGGCCGGACGCGGTGGAGTTCTTCCACGGTTACACCTATTCGGCGCATCCGGTGGCCTGCGCCGCCGCGCTGGCGACGCTGCGGATCTACCGCGAGGACGACCTGTTCGCCCGCGCCGCGGCACTGGCGCCGAAATTCCTCGAACGCATCGCCTCGCTCCGCGACCTGCCGATCGTCACCGACACCCGCGGTTTCGGCCTGCTCGGCGCGGTCGATCTCGCGCCCGAGGGCGGGCCGGGCAAGCGCGGCTTCGCCGTGCTGCGCCGCGCCTTCGAACAGGGTCTGGTGCTGCGGGTCGCCAGCGATACGGCGATCTTCGCCCCGCTCTTCATCACCACCGACGACCAGCTCGACGAGATGTTCGACAAGCTGCGCAAGGTGCTGGCCACGGTCTGACCCGGCGGCCAGCCAGGACACGGAGACAGGATCAGAGATGTACAAGGACGTTTTGCTGCATATCGGCGGGGAATGGACGAAATCCGCCTCGGGCCGCACGCTCGACGTGATCAACCCGGCCACCGAGGAGGTCATCGGCACCGCCGCCCATGCCGGGCGCGCGGATCTCGACGCCGCGATCGAGGCGGCCGAGACCGGCTACGCGACCTGGCGGGCGACGCCGGCATTCCAGCGCGCGGCACTGCTGCGCAAGGCCGCCGAGCTGATCCGCGCGCGGATCCCCGAAATCGCAACGATCATGACGATGGAACAGGGCAAGCCGCTCGCCGAGGCGAAGGGCGAGACCACCGTCGCCGCCGACGTGATCGACTGGTTCGCCGAAGAGGCGAAGCGCACCTATGGCCGGGTGATCCCGGCGCGCGCGGCGGGCGTCTACCAGCTCGTGGTCAAGGAGCCGGTCGGCATCGTCGCCGCCTTCACGCCGTGGAACTTCCCGATCAACCAGGCGGTGCGCAAGGTCTCCGCCGCGCTGGCCGCCGGCTGCGCGGTGATCCTGAAGGGGCCGGAGGAAACGCCGGGCGCCTGCGCCGAGCTGGTGCGCGCCTTCGCCGATGCCGGGCTGCCGCCGGGCGTGCTCAACCTCGTCTACGGCGTGCCGGCGGAGATTTCCGAATACCTGATCCCGCACCGCGCCGTCCGGAAGATCTCCTTCACCGGTTCGACCGCGGTGGGCAAGCACCTCGCCGCCCTTGCCGGGGCGCACATGAAGCGGGCGACGATGGAACTCGGCGGCCACGCGCCGGCGATCGTCTTCGAGGACGCCGATCTCGACGCGGCGGCGAAGATCCTCGCCGCCAACAAGTTCCGCAATGCCGGCCAGGTCTGCGTCGCGCCGACGCGCTTCCTCGTGCAGGAGAGCGTCTATGACGGGTTCATGGAGCGCTTCCTCGGCGCCGTCCGCAAGATCAAGGTCGGCAACGGGCTCGAGGAGGGCACGACGATGGGGCCGCTGGCCAACGAGCGCCGCATCCCGGCGATCGAGGGCTTCATCGCCGACGCCACGAAGCACGGCGCGAAGGTGGCCGAAGGCGGCGAGCGGATCGGCAACAAGGGGTATTTCTTCCAGCCCACCGTGCTGACCGACATTCCCACCACGGCGCGGGTGATGAACGAGGAACCGTTCGGCCCGCTCGCGCTGGTCAACCGGTTCTCGACCTTCGAGGACGCCGTGGCCGAAGCCAACCGGCTGGAATACGGCCTGGCCTCCTATGCCTATTCGCGATCGGCCAAAACGGTGACGGCGCTGGGCGACCGCATCGAGGCCGGGATGATCTCGATCAACCATCACGGCATCGCCCTGCCCGAAACCCCGTTCGGCGGCATGAAGGACAGCGGCTATGGCTGGGAAGGCGGCGCCGAGGCGATCGAGGCCTATCTCGCCACCAAGTTCGTGACCCAGGCGTCATAAGACGCCAGAACAACAGCGTCGTAAGACGCCGAACCCACCGGGGCGCTCAGCCGAGTTTCGGCGTGAGCGCCTCGGCCTCCATCGCGTTGGCGAGTTCGATCAGGCTGGACCGGCCGACCAGCCGCAGCAGCGAGAATTTCCGCTTCGGGCCGAGAAAGACCGGCTTCGCCCGCGCGCCGCAGCGCCCGGCGATCAGGCCGCGCACATCGCCGAATCCGTCAATCAGACCGCGTGCCTTCGCCGCGCTACCCAGCATGTAGGAGCCGTCGAACACCGTGTCGTCGCCTTTCAGGGCAGCGCCGCGGCGCTCGCGCACCCACGCCTTGAACGCCGCGTGAATGTCGTCGAGCAGCGCCTGGTTGAATGCGGCGTCTCCCGGCCGTTCGGGCGAGAACGGGTCGTTGCGCAGCTTGTTGGCGCCGGCGGTGACGATGCGGCGCTCGATGCCGAAGCGGCGGATCAGGTCATGCACGCCGAAGCCGCCGCCGACCACCCCGATCGAGCCGACGATGGACATCGGGTTGGCGAAAATCTCATCGCCCGCGCAGGCGATCCAGTAGCCACCCGAGGCGCCGACATCGCCGATCACGGCAAGCACGCGCACGCCGGTCTCCTCGGCCTTGCGGCGGATATGGCGGCCAAGCAGGTCGGATTGGACCGGCGAGCCGCCGGGGCTTTCGATCGCGAGGATCAGCAGGTTCGTGCCACCCTTGGCGAGGTCGAACCCGCGATCGATGGCCGGCGCGAAACGTTCGAGATTGACGGCCCCCTCGCGCGGCGAAATCAGCCCGGCGAGCCGGATCACCGGCACCCGCGGGCGCGACCACGGCAAGCGGAACGTCATGGCAGCAGAGCCAGGGCGCGCAACTCGCGCCGCAGCGCCGGCGGCAGCGCCTCGATGCCGGAAATGCGGACGCCCTCCGGCAGGTCGGCCGGTGCGTCGTCCGGCGCGAGATAGCGCCAGCCCTGGAAGGGCTTCATCGGCCGCGCCTCGACCCGGACGAGCGTGGGGTCGAGCACCAGGCCGGTACAGGTCGTGCCGTCATCCCAGACATCCTCGATGACGTCGAGCACGAGCTGGCGGACGAGAATGGCGCCGGTAATGACCCAGTAGATCGACCCGCCATCGGCGAGCTCCGCCGCGCGCTTGGGAAAGCTGCGGGTCTGGTGGCGCAGCGGCGGGTCGGCCGCGGCGCGGCGGCGCTGGATCTCGGCCAGATGGCCGGGATCCTTCACGCCGACCGCGAGCTTGACCAGATGGATCAAGCGGCCTGCCGCGCCGCGATCGCCTGCCAGACGCGCTCGGGCGTCGCCGGCATGTCGATCTCGCGGATGCCGTCCGCGGCGAGCGCGTCGATCACCGCGTTGATCAGCGCCGGCGGCGAACCGACCGCGCCGGCCTCGCCCGCGCCCTTCACGCCGAGCGGGTTGGAGGCGCAGGGCACCGAGACGAACTCCACCTCGATATCCGGCAGATCGTCGGCGCGGGGCAGCGCGTAGTCCATCAGGCTGCCGGCGACGAGCTGGCCCGACTCCGGATCATAGGCGGTGTTTTCCAGCAGCGCCTGCCCGAGCCCCTGGGCGACGCCGCCATGCACCTGCCCGCGCACGATCATCGGGTTCACGATGGTGCCGACATCGTCGCACACGAGATAGCGCAGCACCGAGGTAACGCCGGTTTCCGGATCGATCTCGACCTCGGCGATATGGCAGCCGTTCGGGAAGGTGTGCTTCTCGATCTTGGCGATCTCGGCCGTATCGAGCGCGTTGCCCTGCTCGCCGTGCAGATCCGCCGCCAGCGTGACGACATCGATCGCCCGGTCGGTGCCGACGATGCGGAACGCGCCGTCCTGGAACACGATGTCCGCCTCCGCCGCCTCCAGATGATCGGCCGCCGCCTTGCGACCCTTTTCAAGGATCGTCGCGGTGGTCAGCGCAATCGCCTGCCCCTCGGAATAGAGGCTGCGCGCGCCGCCGGTGCCGCCCCCCTGCGGGATCGTATCGGTATCGCCCTGGCGGACGCGGATCTTGTCCGGGTCGATGCCAAGCCGGTCGTTCACCAGCTGCACATAGGCGGTTTCATGACCCTGCCCGGTGGACTGGGTGCCGACATAGACATCGACATACCCATCCTTGGTGAAGCGGATCTCGGCGCGCTCCTCCGGCGCGCCGCCGGTCGCCTCGAGGTAGTAGGCCATGCCGATGCCGCGGCGCTTGCCGGCGGCGGCGGATTTCGCGCGGCGGGCGGGGAAGCCCTTCCAGTCGATCAGTCCGAGCGCATGGTCGAGCACCTTGTGGAAATCGCCCGAATCATAGGTTTGCGCCATCGCGGTGGTGAAGGGCATGGCGCTCGCCGGCACCATGTTGAGGCGGCGCAGCTCGGCGCTGTCGATCCCGAGTTCGCGGGCGGCGGCGTCGATCAGCCGCTCGACGAGATAGTTGCTCTCCGGGCGGCCGGCGCCGCGATAGGCGTCGACCGGCACGGTGTTGGTGAACACGCCGAACACCCGCGCATGGATCGCCTTCATGCCATAGACGCTGGCCAGCACCTTGGTGCCCGCGAGGGTCGGGATGAAAGGGCCGAAATTCGAGAGATAGGCGCCCATGTTCGCCGTGTCGGTCACCCGCATCGCGGTGATCCGGTGATCGGCGTCGAGCGCCAGCTCGCCGAACGTGATGTGATCGCGGCCATGCGTGTCCGACAGGAACGCTTCGCTGCGCTCGGAGGTCCATTTCACCGGGCGGCCCAGCTTGCGGGCGGCGTGGCAGACCATGACATGCTCGGGATAGACGAACAGCTTCATGCCGAACCCGCCGCCGACATCCGGGGTGATGACCCGGAACTTCGCCGGCTCGACCTTGAAGACGGCGCCGGCGAGGCAGTCCTTCAGCAGCCAGCCGCCCTGGGTGTTGGTGGTCAGCGTCCAGCGGCCGGAGGCCGCGTCGAATTCGGCGCGGGCGGCACGGGCCTCCAGCGAGTTGACGACGATGCGGTTGTTGACGATGCGCAGCTTCGTCACATGCGCGGCGGCGGCGAACAGCTCGTCCACCTTCGCGGCGTCGCCCACCGCCCAGTCGAACACGCGGTTGGCCGGCGCGTCGTCATGCACGCGCGGCGCGCTGTCCAACATCGCGCTGGCGAGATCGGTGATCGAGGCCTTCATGTCGTAGCGGACATCGACCAGCTCGGCGGCATCGCGCGCGGCCTGCGCGGTTTCGGCGACGATATAGGCCACCGGCTCGCCGACATGGCGCACCGCGCCCACAGCGAGGGCCGGGCGATCCGCCTGGGCGCGCGGCGTGCCGTCCTGGTTCTTGATCGGCACCATGCAGGGAATCGGCGCGATGCCCTCGGCGGCGAGGTCCGCGCCGGTGACGACGGCAAGAACGCCCGGCACCGCGCGGGCAGCCTCGGTGTCGATCCCGGTGATCGTCGCGGCGGCGTGCGGCGAGCGCAGAACGTGAAGGTGGAGCACCCCCTCGCCCGGAACGTCGTCGGTATATTGGCCATCTCCGCGCAGCAGCCGCGAATCCTCGACGCGCTTGACCGGCTGGGCAAGACCGAATTTCACCATGATCGATTCCTCATCTTCCAGTTGCTGACGGCGGCAGCAGCCCGCCTTCCCTGCGCTCAGGATATGGGGCGGTCGGGAAAATACAATACACCGGCACGGCAAGAGCGGTTTGCCGTCGGCGCGAAACCGACCATATGCAGGCGAGATAGTGAGTTCGGAGACCGGCCTCGGGCCGAAAGGAGCAGACATGCAGATCAACGCCGATCTTCGCCAGCCGGCACTCGTCGCATCGGAGGCGCTCGACTGGATCGCCTCGCCGATGGCCGGCGTCGAGCGCCGGATGCTGGAGCGCGACGGCGGCGAAGTGGCGCGGGCGACCTCGCTGGTGCGCTACGCGCCGGGTTCGGCCTTCAGTCCGCACAGGCATGACGAGGGCGAGGAATTCCTGGTGCTGGACGGCGTGTTCTCGGACGAGACCGGAGACTTCCCGCGCGGCCATTACGTGCGCAATCCGCCTGGCTCGCGGCACACGCCCTCCAGCGCGCCGGGCGCGACCATCCTGGTGAAGCTGCGGCAGATGCCGCCGGAAGAGGCTGCCCCGGTGCGGATTGACACCACCGATCCCGGGCTCTGGCGCGAGCGCGCGGCCGGGTGGTCGGAGGCGCTGCTGTTCTCCGCCCCCTGGGAGCAGGTGGACATGATCCGCCTCGCCGCCGGCATCGAAACGGTGGAACAGGCCTATCCGCGCGGCGTCGAGATTTTCGTGGTCGAGGGGACGATCGCGCGGAATGGCGCCACGCTTGGCGCCGGCACCTGGCTGCGGCTGCCCGCCGGCAGCCGGCTCGCGCTGTCCAGCGCCGACGGGGCGCTGCTCTACCGCAAGAGCGGCCATCTGCCGGCGGCAGCCTGACGCCGATGCACGACCTGATCGTGGTCGGGGCGGGCCTCGCCGGGCTCGCCCTCGCGGCGCGGGCGCAGCAAGAGGGCCAGGAAGTCGCGGTGATCGAGGCGCGTTCGCGAATCGGCGGGCGCAGCCTCGCGCATCGCACCGAATCAGGCTGCTACGATCTCGGCCCGGCCTGGATCTGGCCTTCCATGCAGCCGCGCGTCGCACGGGCCGCCGCCGCCTTCGGTCTGCGGCTGCATCGTCAGGCGGATGACGGCGGTTTCGTGTTTCAGGACACCGACGGCGCGGTCCAGCGCCTGCCCCACGGCTTCGCGCAGGAGCCGCCGAGCATGCGGATCGAGGGCGGAACCACCGCCCTCGCCGAAGGTTTCGCCGCCCGCCTCGCCCCCGGCACGATCCGGCTCGGCACCCGGGTCGAGCATCTGGTGCTGGCAGCGGACGCGGTCAGCGTCGCGGCCGGGGAAACACGGTTGCGGGCGCGGCGCGTGGCGCTGGCGCTGCCGCCGCGGCTGGCGGCGGCGATCGGGTTTGAACCCGCCCTGCCGGCTTCGGCGCTGCGGCAGCTTGAAGCGGTGCCAACCTGGATGGCCGGGCACGCCAAGGCGCTGGCGATCTATGACACGCCGGTCTGGCGCGCTTCCGGCCTGTCCGGCGGGGCCTTCAGCCGCTGCGGACCGCTGGGCGAGATACACGACGCCAGCCTGCCCGGCGCGGCGAGCGAGGCGGCGCTGTTCGGCTTCTTCGCCTGGCCGGCCGCGATGCGGGCAGCGCGCCGGGCGACACTGGAGGATGCCGTGCGCGCCCAGCTCGCGGCGCTGTTCGGTCCGGCGGCAGGGTCGCCGCGCGCGCTGCTGATCCAGGACTGGTCGGCCGATGACCTGACCGCGACACCCGCCGACGCCCCGCCGCTGGCCGGGCACCCGCCCTATGCGCCGCTCGCCATGCCCGCGCCCTGGCACGGCCGCGTCCTGCTCTCAGGGTCGGAGAGCGCGCCGGAATTCGGCGGCTATCTCGAAGGCGCGCTCGCCGCCGCCGAGGCAGCCGCCGCCATGAATGCGCAACATGGCGGCGGCCTTCCCGCGGCGGGCGCGGCGGTCGGGCGTTAGGCCCGGCCGCTGCGCATCCGCCGGAGGCGGAGGATGGTGTCGATGGTGATCGCGGCCAGCAGGATCAGCCCCTCGACGATGAAGCGCACGGACGAGGCAGCACCAAGCAGGTTCATCCCGTTGCTCACACTCGCGATCACCAGCGCGCCGAACAGCGCGCCATAGACGCTGCCGCGCCCGCCGAACAGCGAGGTGCCGCCGATCACCGCCGCGGCGACGGCGTTCAGCATGATGTCGCCATTGCCGACCGAGGCGGAGGCGACGCCGAGGCGGGCGGCATCGAGATAGCCGGCGAGGCCGACGAGGAAGCCGGCGATGATGAAGACCGCGAGCTGGATTCCCTTCACCGAGATGCCCGCGCGCCGCGCCGCCTCGGCATTGCCGCCGACCGCGTAGAGATGCCGGCCGAAGCGGGTGGACTTGGTGACGAAGGCCGAGGCGAACAGCGCGATCAGGAACAGCATCAGCAGGAACGGCACGCCGCGATAGGCGTTCAGCATGAACACCGCGCCGAACAGCATGATGGCGACGCCGACCAGCCGCATCGTCGCGGCGAACCCGCCCTCATGGCCGCTGGCGGCGCGCTTGCGGATGCCGCCGAGCGTGACCGCCGCATACCCGCCGAACAGCAGCAGGCTCAGCACCCACGACCACAGCGGATCGAGATTGAGCGTGCCGATCGCGGTGGTGAAATCATCCGCCAACGGCACCGATCCGCCATGCGGCGTCAGGATCGCGAGCGTCAGCCCCTCGGCGATCATCCCCCCGCCAAGGGTGACGACGAAGCTCGGTACGCCGATCCGCGACACCACCATGCCCTGGAGAAAGCCGATCCCGGTCGCCAGCGCGATCCCGAGCACGATGCCGACGCCGACCGGCAGGTGAAAGAACACCGTCGCCAGCGAGAACACCGAGGCGGCGAGCACCGAGTTCCAGCCGATCGACAGGTCGATCATGCCGAGCAGGATGATATAGATTTCGGCCAGCGCCAGCGTGCCGGTGACGACGATCTGCGCCGCGAGATTGGAAAGGTTGCGCGGGGTGAGGAAGTTGGCGTTCAGCGTCTCGAACACGATCCAGATGACGATCAGCGCCGCGATCACCGGCAGCATGCCGAGATCAGTCGATTGCGCGACTCCGGTCAGCCAGCGCCTGAACGGGGATTTCTGCTCGGATTTCTGCTCCGGATGCTGCACGCTGCTCATGCCATGGCTCCTGCCGTGCCGGTTCCGGGGATTGCGAGAGTGCCGGTGATGGCGCCGACCACCTGCTCCGGCGTCACGTCGCTCTTGCGGGCCTGCATCACCGTGGCGCCGAGGCGCAGCACGGCGATGTTGTCCGCCACCTGGAAGACGTTCTGCATGTTGTGGGTGATGAGAATGACGCCATAGCCCTGCTCGGCGAGGTCGCGCACGAGGCGAAGCACCTCCGCCGTCTGGGCGACGCCGAGGGCCGCGGTCGGTTCGTCCATGATGACGAGCTTGGAATCCCACAGCACCGCGCGGGCGATGGCGACCGCCTGGCGCTGGCCGCCGGAGAGCGAGGCCACCGGCGTATCCAGCGCGGGCAGGTTGATCCGCAGCGTCTTCAGCACCCGCCGCGCTTCAAGCTCCATGTCGACATCGCGCAGGACATGCGGGCCGAGCGCGGTCGGCGAACTGACGAGCTCGCGGCCGAGATAGAGATTGGCGCAGATGCCGAGATTGTCGCAGAGGGCGAGGTCCTGATACACGGTCTGGATGCCCAGCGCCGTTGCCTCGGACGGATGGCGGATCGAGACCGGCCGCCCCTCCAGCAGGATGTCCCCCTCGTCGATCGGCGCGACACCGGCGATCGCCTTGATGGTCGTGGATTTGCCCGCGCCGTTGTCGCCGAGCAGGGCGGTGACCTCGCCGCGGCGAACGGTGAAATTCACGTCGCGCAGGGCGACCACGGCGCCGTAGCGCTTTTGCAGGCCGCGCACCTCCAGCAGGGGTGCTGCGACGGGTTCAGCCGCGATTGCCGCACTCATCTCTCATCCTCCCAGGCAAACGGCGGACGCGCGGGGCGTCCGCCGCGCAGTCAATGATCGCGGATCAGGCGCCGTGGGCCTTGCAGATCTTGCCCTGGGCCGCGGGGCCCACGCAGATCGCCTTCCAGGTCGTATAGCCCGACTTGATCACCGAGCCCGCGATATTCGCCTTGGTAACCACCAGCGGCTTGAGCAGCACCGACGGGACGTCGATCATCTTGTTGTTGACCTTGCCGTTGACGAGGCCGGCCGGCGGCTTCGCGCCGGTCGCCACCGCAACCGCGAGATCGGCCGCCGCCGCCGCTTCTTCGGGGACGTATTTGAACACCGTCATCGACTGCAGACCCTCGAGGATGAAGGTCAGGCCGCCATTGGTCGCATCCTGGCCGGTCACCGGCACCTTGCCGGCAAGGCCAACCGCCTGCAGCGCGCGGATCACGCCCGAGGCCGTGCCGTCATTGGCGGCGAGAACGGCATTGACCTTGTTGTGCAGCCGGGTCAGCGCCTGCTGGCTTTCCTCGAACGCGTTCTGCGGGCTCCAGTCCGGCGTCATCACCGAATAGGCGAGATGCAGCTTGCCCGACTTGAACAGCGGACCGAGCACGTTCATCGCGCCCTTGCGGAAGTCGAACGCGTTCGGATCGGTCGGCGCGCCGTTGATCATCATCACGCTGCCGCCGGCCTTGGTGTGCTTGGCGATATATTCGCCCTGCAACTCGCCGACCTTCGTGTTGTCGAAGGAGACGTAGTAATCGGGCTTCGAATCCTGGATCAGGCGGTCATAGGAAATGACCTTCACATGGTTGCGCGCGGCGTAATTCACCACCGCGGCGCCGGCCTTGCCGTCCACAGGATCGACGACGAGCACGTCCGCCCCGTTCGAAATCGCGGACTCGGCCTGGTTGAGCTGGGTGTCCGGGCTCGAATTGGCGTTGCTGACGATTAGCTTGGCGTTCGGATCGGCCGCATGCGCCATCTTGATGAACCAGGGACGATCGACCTGCTCGTAGCGCGGCGAGGAATTCTCCGGCAGCAGGAAGGCGATCGTGGTCTTCTTGCTGCTGATCTGGTGCACGGACGGCTGGGTAACCGACTGGGCGTGCGCGGCCGTCAGGCCGAAGGCGGCAACCGCCAGCGCGGACGCGGCAATGATCGTCGGGAACGCGATTTTCATGGTGTTTCCTCTTCCAAGATATGATGGATCGAATTCTGGCCCCGGCATGCCGCGAGGTTCCAATTAATTTGACCCTTGTAGTAAATCGGTTGCTATCGTGAAGCCCGAACCATTGTCAAGCGGGAAATGCAGACCTGCCGTGACTGCGGAGCCGGCGAGGCCTATTGCCTCGGTTCGTCAAGCTCGCGCAGGGCGCCCGAGCGCACGCTCTGCATGGCATTGTCGAGGATTCTCAGGATCGCGTCGTCGGGAAGCTCCGCTCCCAGCAGGTTGAGCGCGCCGCCAAGCAGGGCCGAGGCGATGGCGATGGTCGGGATCTCCTTCTCGACCATGTGATGGACGAGCTGGTCGATGATCTGCCCGGCTTCGAGAATCTGCGCCTCGGTGGCTTGTTGGTGCATCGGCTTGTTCCCTTGCGTCATGAAATCGTGATGTCGTCCGGCCGCATCAGGCCGGGGTTGCCGCGGAGCCGAGCGGCAGCTCGCGGGTGCGCGGGCCGGTCGCGAGCCCCTGCTCGGCCGAGGCCGCCTCGATCTGTTCGGACTGCGCCGCCCACATCGCGGCATAGATGCCACCCGCGGCGAGCAGCGAGGCATGGGTACCGCGCTCGACGATGTTGCCGTCGCGCAGCACGAGGATTTCGTCTGCGTCGATCACGGTGGACAGGCGATGGGCGATCACCAGCGTGGTGCGGTCGCGCGCCACCTGCCGCAGCGCCGCCCCGATATCCTGCTCGGTCGCGGTATCGAGGGCGCTGGTCGCCTCGTCGAGGATGAGCAGGCGCGGGTCCTTGAGAATGGTGCGGGCGATGGCGACGCGCTGCTTCTCGCCGCCCGAAAGCTTGAGCCCGCGCTCGCCGACGGTGGTCGCATAGCCCTGCGGCAACGACATGATGAAATCGTGAATCTGCGCGAGGCGGGCCGCCCGCTCGACCTCGGCGTCCGACGCGCCGGGGCGGCCATAGGCGATGTTGTAGCGGATGCTGTCGTTGAACAGCACGGTGTCTTGCGGCACGACGCCGATCGCCCCGCGCAGGCTCGCCTGCGTCAGGTCGCGCACGTCGATCCCATCGACCAGCACGGCGCCCTCGCTCACGTCGTAGAAGCGGAACAGCAGCCGCGAAATGGTCGACTTGCCCGACCCGGTCGGCCCGACCAGGGCGATCTTGCGGCCCGGCTCGGCGCGGAAGGAGATGCCGTGCAGGATTTCGCGATCCTGGCTGTAGCCGAAGCGGACATCGACGAACTCGACCGGCACAGGCGCTCCTCGCGCTTGCAGGGTCTTCGCGTCCGCCCGGTCGGTGATTTCCTGGGGCGTGCGGAGCAGCGAAAACATCTGCTCCATGTCGACCAGCCCCTGTTTCAGCTCGCGATAGACGAACCCGACGAAGTTGAGCGGCTGGTAGAGCTGGATCAGGTAGGTGTTCACCAGCACGAACTGGCCGACATTCAGCCGCCCGGTGACGACGCCGTTCGCCGCCATCAGCATCAGCACGGCGAGGCCGGTGGCGATGATCGCGGCCTGGCCGAGATTGAGCGCGTTGAGCGTCACCTGCGAGCGGACCGCCGCCGTCTCGTAGGCGGCGAGGCTCGCGTCGAACCGCACGCTCTCATGCGCCTCGTTGCCGAAATACTTCACCGTCTCGAAATTCAGCAGGCTGTCGATCGCCTTGGTCTGGGCGGCGTTGTCGGTCTCGTTCATCTGCCGGCGGAACTTGATGCGCCACGAGGTGAAGCCGAAGGTGAAGCCGAGATAGCCGCCGACCGCGAGCAGGGTGATCGCGGCGTATTTCCAGTTGAACATGTGCCAGAGAATGCCGACCGTCAGCAGCAGTTCGATCAGCGTCGGCACCACGTTGAACACGGCGAGCCGCAGCACCGTCTGGATGCCGGTGGTGCCGCGCAGGATGACGCGGGAAAGCCCGCCGGTCTGCCGGTCAAGATGAAAGCGCATCGAGAGGTTGTGCAGATGCTCGAAGGTCTCGCGGCTGATCACCCGCGCCGCGCGCTGCTGCACGGCGGCGAACAGCGCATCGCGCAACTCGCCGAACCCCGACGAGGCGATACGCACCAGCGCATAGGCGACGATCAGCGCCGCCGGAACGGCGAGCGGCCCCGCCTTGGCCGACAGCACGTCCACCGCCCGCGCATACAGGATCGGAATGACGACGGTCGCAACCTTGGCGAGCACGAGGCAGAGCGACGCCAGCACGACGCGGAGACGCAGGCCGGGCTCGCGCCGCGGCCAGAGATAGGGCAGCAGCGAGCGCACCGTCGCGAGGCTGCTTTCACTCTTGGCAATATCTAATGTTCGGGCCATCTCCGGCAAATGGCATTTGATACGCGGATTGCAAATGGCGGGTAGTGCTGAGCAGGTATCGGCGGGATTGCTGGCGCGCATCGCGCAATGCCGCACGGCGGTTCTGCCAGGCCGGCGGATACCGCTGCTGATCGGCGACGCGCCGGTGGGCTATGTCGGGGGCGAACTTGCCGCCGATCTCGCGGGATACGCGCGGGCGCATCCCGCCGGGCTCAGCATTCCCGCGCCCGATGCGGCGCGGCTGAACGCGGTGGCGACCCCGCTCGGCCCGGCGCACGGCTTCCGCACCCGCGGCGAATTGTTCGACGTGCGCAGCCGGATCGACGGCCCGGTGCTCGCGACGCTCGACCGCGGGGCGCTGCCCGCCTTCGGCGTCATCGGCGTCGGCGTCCATCTCAACGGCTATGTCGGCCGGGCGGACGGGCCGCATCTGTGGATCGGCCGGCGGAGCGCGACCAAGAAACTCGATCCCGGCAAGCTCGACAATCTCGTCGGCGGCGGCGTGTCCGCCGGCATGGGCGCCTTCGACACGCTGGCCAAGGAAGCCGCCGAGGAAGCCAGCATCCCCGCCGATGTCATCGCCACGGCGCGCCCCGTCGCCCGGATCGCCTATGACATGGAACGGCCCGAAGGGCTGCGGCGCGACCTGCTGGTCTGCTACGATCTTGAACTTCCCCCCTCGTTCCGCCCCGAGGCGGCGGATGGCGAGGTCGAGTCGTTCATGCTCGTCCCGGCGCGCGAGATGGTGGACATCATCGCCGAAACCGACGAGGTGAAGTTCAACGTCAATCTTGTGCTGATCGATTTCCTGCTCCGCCACGGCGTGCTCGACGATCCGGGCGGACGGCTGCGATCGGCGCTCGCCGCCCATCCCGCGGCCGCCGGAGACTGACGCCCGCCAGCGGGCGGGGATCAGAAATCGAGATCGGCGTAATGCGGCGGCGGCGTGAAGCCGGAAACCCGGTCGTTCAGCAGCGGCCGGAACGCCGGGCGGGATTTGATCCGCGCATACCATTCCCGCGCGGCCGGGTTCACCGACCAGTCGATATCGCCGATGAAATCGAGGGCCGAGAGCTGCGCCGCGGCGGCGAAATCGGCGAGCGAGAGATTGGCGCCGGCCAAATATTTCCGCCGCTCGGCGAGAAAACCGATATGACCGAGATGGGCGCGCAGCGCCGCATAGCCGTCGCGGATTCGCGAGGGGTCGGGCGCGCCGCGCTTGGCCGCCGGCTTCATCACCTTCTCGTACAGCAGGTTGCGCGACACTTCGGTGGCGAAACGCTCGTCGAACCAGGCGGTGACGGCGCGAATCTCGGCGCGTTCGGCAAGGGTGCGCCCGATCAGCGAAATATCCGGATAGGCCTCGTCGAGATATTCGCAGATGGCATTCGAGTGCGGCACCACCAGCCCGTTTTCCTCGACCAGGGTGGGCACCGTGCCGGCCGGGTTCATCGCCAGATATTCCGGCCGGCGTTCCCAGGTCTTTTCCAGCTTGAGTTCGAAGGGCAGCCGCTTCTCGGCCAGAACGAGCCGGACCTTGCGGGCATAGGGCGAAAGCGGGAGGTGATGGAGAATGCGCATGCAGGCCGGTTATCGCAGGACCGCCACGCCGTGCAAGGCCGCTGCCGCGCCGGGGCGAAAATTACAATTCCGTCGCGCAACGGATACAAACATGGCCCAAGCTCGCTGCATCGGGGAGATTGATGATGAGCGAGACAAACACGGGCGCACCTGCGCCCCGGCCTATCCATCCATCGCGCCGGGCGGCGCTTGCCGGCGGGGCTGCCATTGCCGGGCTAGCCGCCCTGCCCCGCACTACGCGGGCCGCGACCGTCACCCTGCCTTTCGACAATGGCGAACGGCCGCTGGTGCCGGCCGGAACCTTTCCGCAGAAGGGCGAGATGATCCTCCAGCGCACGCGCCCGCCGCTGCTGGAAACGCCGTTCGCCGTGTTCGGCGACCATCTCTACACGCCGAACGACCTCGCTTTCGTGCGCTGGCATCTGGGCGATGTACCGACCTCGGTCGATCCCGCCACCTACCGGCTGCGGATCGGCGGCGCGGTGAGGCGGCCCTACGAGCTCACGCTCGAGGAGCTGGTGCGCGGCTTCCCCCATCGCCGCCTCGCCGCGGTGAACCAGTGCGCCGGCAACAGCCGCGGGCTCATCGAGCCGCGGGTGCCCGGCGCCCAGTGGGGCAACGGCGCGATGTTCAACGCGATCTGGACCGGCGTGCCCCTGCGCGCGCTGCTCGCCCGCGCCGGGCTCAGCCCGAAAGCGACGCATGTCGCGTTCCGCAGCCTGGAGTCGGGCGGCATCTTCCCGCCCGATGCGCAGTTCGAAAAGGCGCTGCCACTCCGCCGGGCGAATGACGGCGTCACCATGGTCGCCTTCCGCATGAACGGCGCCTACCTGCCGCTGCTCAACGGCTATCCGCTGCGCCTCGTCGTGCCCGGCTGGTTCTCGACCTACTGGATGAAGATGCTCACCGAGATCGAGGTGCTCGAACATCCCTCGACCGATTTCTGGATGGCCAAGGCCTATCGCATCCCCGACCGGCAGGATGGCGGGATGCGCCCGGGCGAGACCGGCGTGAAGATGGTCCCGATCGGGCCGATGCGCCCGCGCAGCTTCTTCACCGGCATCGCCAACGGCGCCCGCGTGCCGACGACGGCGGCACTCACGCTGCGCGGCTTCGGCTTCGGCGGCGATGCCGCGCTCCGCGCGATCGACATCTCGACCGATGCCGGCGCGAGCTGGCGCCCGGCAACACTCGGGCCGGATCATGGCCCCTATGGCTTCCGCGAATGGCACGCCGTCACCCGGTTTCCCAAAGCCGGGGACTACCGGCTGATGGTGCGGGCGCGCAACGCCGCCAGCCGGATGCAGCCGATGCGCGCGGTGTGGAACCCCGGCGGCTATCTCTACAACCCTGTCGAACATGTCGACGTCGTGGCCGGTTAGAGCGTCATCCGAGCGGATGGAGGCATCTGATCGGATAAATGTTCTTTATTTATCAATATTTTAGAGCACGATATCCGATCCGGATGGATCGGCAACTGCTCTAAAGGAGACCGCTGATGATCCGTCCGCTCCCCCTCCTGCTCGGCGCCGCGATCGGCCTTGTCGCCTGTGCCGCCGCCGCGCGCGCCGCCGCACCGGCGGACACCGCCGCCGGTTTCGCCACACGCACGGTCGACCTGCCCTCGCCCGGCGCGATGTTCTCGGGCTCGGGGGCCGAAACCCTGAACCGCGACTGCACGATGTGCCACTCCGCCGGGTTCATCGACCGTCAGCCGCCACTTCCGGCCGCAACCTGGAGGGCGGAGGTGACGAAAATGAAGGCGATCTTCGGCGCGCCCTATGCCGAGGCCGACATTCCGGCAATCGTCGATGCCCTGGTGGCGCGGCAGCAGGCCGCGAAATAGCCCGGCTCAGCCGCTGCGGTCCGCCTCGAAGAGGGACTGCAACTCGGCGACACTCTGCTCGATGCTGGCGACCACGCGCGACGGGTCGCCGGCAAAGCCCAGCGTTTCGGTGAGCAGCGCCTCGTCCCGCGCCCGGAACGTGCCGATGGTGCGCACCACCTCCTCGGCCGGAATCCCGAGTTCGCGCAGCGCGCGCTCACCGAGTTCAAGGCTCGATGCGAAGGTTTCGCGCACGATGTGCTCGACGCCGCGATCCATCAGCAGCTGCGCGTGGCGGCGGTTGCGCGCCCGGGCCAGGATGGTCAGATGCGGCAGGTGGCGGCGCGCGAGATCGGCGACCCGCAGCGCCGCCTCAGGATCGTCGAGTGCGATGACGAGCAGCTTCGCATTGCCCGCCCCGGCGGCGCGCAGCACGGTCAGCCGCGCCGGATCGCCGAAATAGGCGCGCGCGCCGAAGCGGCGGACGAAGGCGACATGATCGGCATTCTGGTCGAGGGCGACGAAGGGAATCCGCCGCACCGAGAGCAGCCGGCCGACGATCTGGCCGACCCGGCCGAAACCGCAGATCAGCACCGGCACCGCCACCCCCTCCTCGATCGGGGTGGAGGGCGGCGCCTGGCGGCGGGCGATGCGCGGCATGATCCAGCGCTCGATGCCGGCGAAGCCGAGCGGAACCACGAGCATCGAGAGCGCGACCGTGAGCGTCGCAAGGCCAGACTGCGCCGGGCTCAGCACCCCGGCGCCGACGGCGGCGGCGAACACCACGAAGCTGAACTCGCTGCCCTCCGGCAGCGCCACGGCGAAACGCAGCGCGGTGGCCACGTTGCGGCGCTTGATGAACGCAACGGCGAAGCCCACCGCCGTCTTCACCGCCAGCAGCACGGCCACGGAAGCGATGATCCGCAAAGGTTCCACGTGAAACAATGACACATCGACCGACATGCCGACCGAGATGAAGAAGAAGCCGAGCAGCAGACCCTCGAACGGCTCGATATCGGCCTGGATGGCGTGGCGGAATTCCGAGTCGGAGAGCAGCGCGCCGGCCATGAAGGCGCCGAGCGAGGCGGACAGCCCGGCCCAGTGGGCGAGCGCCGCGGTGCCGACGACGATCAGCAGCGTCATCGCCGTGAACACCTCCGGGGTGCGAGCGCCGCCGATCAGGCGGAAAATCCGGTCGGCGAGCACCATCCCGCCGAACAGGATCGCCGCCACCGCCAGCGTCGCCCGCCCCACCGCGAGCCAGGGCACATGATCGGCGAAACGCGCCGCGACATCCGCCGGCGCCGCCCCCGCGGCGATGTGACCCGCCAGCGTGTTGCCGACGAGCAGCGGTACCAGCGCGACGAGGGGGATGAACGCCATGTCCTGGAACAGCAAGACCGCGAAAGCATCGCGGCCGGACGCGGCGCCGAGCAGGTTCCGCTCGTTCAGCATCGGCAGCACGATCGCGGTGGAGGAGAGCGACAGGCCGAGCCCGATCACGGTCGCCGCCGGCCAGCCGAGCCCGGCGAGATGGGCCAGCGCCGCGAGGATCGCCGCACTCGGGATCATGTGGCCAAGGCCGAGACCGAGAATGGTCTTGCGCAGGATCCAGAGCCGGTGAGGGCGGATTTCCAGCCCGATCAGGAAGAGCAGCATGGTCACGCCGAACTCGGATACGCTGCGGATCTGCGACACGCCGGTGACGAGGCGCAGCCCGGCCGGGCCGATGACGAGCCCGGCGAACAGATACCCCACGATGCTGCCCACCCCGAGGCGGCGCGCCAGCGGAACCATGACGACCGTGGCCGCGAGCAGGGCGACGAGGGTGATGATCATTGTGCCAGAGTCCCCGAAACAGGCATGGGCGCGGCGCACGGGCCGAACCGGCGCAACCCTGCCACCGGCGGGCGCGCCCGCCAACTGGCGCGATCGATGCCGGATCGGCTTTCCGTTTCCTTCCCCTGCCAATCATGCGACAACCCCCCGGACTGGAAGTCGGCAAGACGGGGTTGTCCGGATGAATCACGATTTTGATCTCTTTGTCATTGGCGGCGGCTCGGCGGGCGTGCGGCTCGCGCGGATCGCGGCGGGGCACGGCGCGCGCGTCGGCATCGCCGAGGACCGGCACTGGGGCGGCACCTGCGTCAATATCGGCTGCGTGCCGAAAAAGCTGATGGTGATGGCAGCGGAATACGGGCTCGGCGCCGCCGATGCCCGCGGCTTCGGCTGGGACATGCGCGCCGTCGCGCATGACTGGCCCGGCTTCATCGCCGCCAAGGACCGCGAGATCGGCCGGCTGAACGGCGCCTATACCGGGCTGCTGGAGCGCGCGGGCGCGAAAATCTTCAATGCGCGGGCGCGGTTTCTCGGCCCGCACACGCTGATGGTGGGCGAGCATCACGTCACCGCCGACCGGATCGCGATCGCGACCGGCGGCCAGCCGGTCCGTCTCGACATTCCCGGCGCGGAACTCGCGATCGTCTCGGACGACGCCTTCCACCTGCCGGCGCGGCCGGAGCACGTGGTGATGGTGGGCGGCGGTTATATCGCGGTCGAGTTCGCAGGAATCTTTGCCGGTCTGGGCTCGAAGGTGGACATCGCCTACCGCCAGCCGCTGCCGCTGCGCGGGTTCGACCCCGACCTGCGGGCGGGGCTGGCCGAGGCGCTGGCAGCGAACGGCATCGGCGTGCATCACGGCGTGGCCCCGGTGCGGATCGAGGCGGCCGGCGCGCGCAGGCGGCTGCATTTGTCGAACGGGCATGTGATCGAGGCGGATTGCGTGTTTCTCGCCACCGGACGAGCGCCGAACGTGGCCGGACTCGGCCTCGACAAGGCCGGGGTGACGGCCGGGCCCGGCGGCGCCATCCCGATCGACGACGCCTATCGCACGAACGTGCCGCATATTTTCGCGCTCGGCGACGTGACCGACCGGCTCAACCTCACCCCGGTCGCCACCGCCGAGGGCCATGCGTTGGCCGACACGCTGTTCGGCAACCGGCCGCGCCGCATTTCCCTGGCCAACGTGCCGAGCGCGGTCTTCTCGATCCCGCCGCTGGCCAGCGTCGGCGTGACCGAGGACGAGGCGCCGGAGGGAGCGAAAGTGTTCGTCGCCCGGTTCACCCCCATGCGCCATACGCTGAGCAGCCGCGCGCGCAAGACGATGATGAAACTGATCGTCGATGCAGAATCCGACCGCGTGCTCGGCGCCCACATGCTCGGCGAGGATGCGGCGGAGATCATGCAGGGGCTCGCCGTGGCGATCACCGCCGGAGCGACCAAGGCGGATTTCGACGGCACGATCGGCATCCATCCGACAGCGGCGGAGGAATTCGTCACCCTGCGGAGCGCGACGCGGCGTGTCGATCGCGGCGGCGAATCGGCGAAGACGCGGGCAGCGGAGTAGCGCGCGGCCCCGGTTTTGGCCTATGAGGTCGCTTCTCCAAGGAGATCGCCATGAACGACGCTGATACGACGATGCATGATCCGGCGGGCTGGAGCCCGGAATCCTGGCGGGCGAAACCGATCAGGCAGGTGCCGACCTATCCCGACACGGACAGGCTCGCCGCGACGGAAGCCCGGCTGCACGGCTATCCGCCGCTCGTCTTCGCCGGCGAGGCGCGCCGCCTCAAGGCCTCGCTCGCGCTGGCGGCCGAGGGCAAGGCGTTCATCCTGCAGGGCGGCGACTGCGCCGAGAGCTTCGGCGACTTCACCGCCAACGTGATCCGCGACACGTTCCGCGTGCTGCTGCAAATGGCGGTGGTGCTCACCTTCGGCGGATCGGTGCCGGTGGTGAAGCTCGGCCGCATGGCTGGCCAGTTCGCCAAGCCGCGCAGCTCGGACAGCGAGACGATCGACGGCGTCACCCTGCCCTCCTATCGTGGCGACATCATCAACGGGCCGGACTTCACCGCCGAAGCCCGCATTCCCGACCCGGCGCGGATGGAGTTCGGCTACTTCCAGTCAGCCGGCACGCTCAACCTGCTGCGCGCCTTCGCCTCGGGCGGCTATGCCGACCTGCACCAGGTGCATCGCTGGAACCTCGATTTCGTCCGCCGCTCGCCGCTCGCCGAGCGCTATCGCGACCTCGCGGCGCGGATCGACGAGACGCTGCAATTCATGGCGGCCTGCGGCATGACCAGCCAGTCCACCCCGCAGATCCACGAAACCGAGTTCTACACCAGCCACGAGGCGCTGCTGCTGCCCTACGAGCAGGCGCTGACCCGCGTCGATTCCACGACCGGCGATCACTACGCCTGTTCGGCGCATTTCCTCTGGATCGGCGACCGCACCCGCCAGCTCGACGGCGCGCATGTCGAGTTCATGCGCGGCGTGAAGAACCCGATCGGCATGAAGGTCGGCCCGAGCATGGACGAAGACGACATGCTGCGGCTCATCGAGCGGCTCGATCCGGCGAACGAGGCCGGGCGGTTGACGCTGATCGCGCGGATGGGGTCCGAACAGGTCGCGGCGAAGCTGCCGCGGCTGGTCCGGGCGACGAAGCGCGAGGGCCGCAAGGTGGCCTGGCAGTGCGACCCGATGCACGGCAACACGATCACCACCTCGGGCAAGGTGAAAACCCGCCGCTTCGATGCGATCCTGTCGGAAGTGCGCGGCTTTTTCGACATCCACGAGGCCGAGGGAACGACGCCGGCCGGCGTTCACGTCGAGATGACCGGGCGGGACGTGACCGAATGCGTCGGCGGCGCGCGGCAGCTTTCCGAGGCCGATCTCGGCGCGCGGTACGAAACGTTCTGCGACCCGCGGCTGAATGCCGAGCAGTCGCTCGAACTCGCCTTCCTCATCGCGGCGGAACTCAAGACCCGCCGCGCCCCCCGCGGCGCCTCGATCGCCGCCGAGTAAATGACCCGCGCCGCACGCCGGGCGTTGCCGCGCCCCGATCTCGACGCCGGGATTGCGGCGCAGACCGACGCCTATTTCAACCGGACCCGGGCGATCGTCGCCCGGTTCGGCGATGCGCGGGTCACATACGCGCTGTTCATGCGCCGCCCCGTCGTCTCCGCGCCGATGCTGATGCTGCGCTGGCTCGACGAGGTGATGGAAGCCCGCGGCGAGCGGATCGAGGTCGAACTCGCCCGGCCCGAGGGATCATGGGTCGGCGCCGGCGAGCCGATCGTCTATATCACCGGCAGTTTCGTCGCGCTGGTCGATCTCGAGACGATCCTGCTGCAGAAGCTCGGCCCGGCCTGTGTCGCCGCGCATAACGCCTATCAGATGTGCGCCGCCCTGCCGAAGGCGGCGTTTCTGGCCATGGAGGCGCGCCATTGCGCGGGCGCCGAAATGGAAGAGATGATGGCCTATGCGGCCGCGGTCGGCTCCCGCGCCGCGCGGGCCGAAGGAGCGCGGGGCTTCATCGGCAACGCGACCGACGCCACCGCGCATTATTTCGGCGCGCCCCATGGCTACGGCACCATGCCCCATGCCCTGATCGGCTATGCCGGCGGCACCGTGCGGGCGGCCGAGATGTTCCATGAAACCTTTCCGGACTCGGATCTCACGGTGCTGACCGATTATTTCGGCCGCGAGGTGACCGACGCGCTCGCCGTCTGCCGGCGATTTTCCGAACTCGCCGATGCCGGCCGGCTGTCGATCCGGCTCGACACCCATGGCGGTCGCTTCCTCGAAGGGCTCGACCCGCAGGAGAGCTACGCGGTGATGGAGCGCCACGCGCCGGGCGCGATTCGCCGCTACCGCAGCCATAACGAGCTGCGCTACCTGATCGGCACAGGCGTTTCCGCCGCCGCGATCTGGCGGCTGCGCGAAGTTCTGGACGATGCCGGCTTCGTCCGCGTGAAGATCGTCGCCTCGTCAGGCTTCGGCGTCGAGAAATGCAGCGTGATGGCGGATGCGCACGTGCCGGTCGACATCGTCGGCACGGGCAGCTTCATTCCCGAGACCTGGAGCGAAACCTACGCAACGGCGGATGTCGTCGCCTATGACGGCGAGCCGCGGGTCAAGATCGGTCGCGAGTTCCTGCTCCGCGAACGGGGCTGAACGGGCGGTTCAGCCCGCGGAACCGTCGTCGGCCGTATCGTCGGCGGATGGTGTCTGGCTTACCGCGGCGGGCAGATGATCGGCGACGAGCTGGGCCGCGGCCGCGGTGTCGATCCCGAAATGCGCCGCGATCTTTTCCACCAGCGGATTGCCGAGCGCCTGCTGCACCTCGGCCGCGCTGACCGGCATGTTGTCACTGGTTCCGAGCCATGAGGCGAGATGGGCGCCGAGTCCTCCCTGTTCGAGGCTTTGCGTGATGTCTGACAGGTTGATGCCGCTCCCCTCGAGCGCGCCCATCAGCCCGTTGCCCGACCCGCCACCGGCAAGACTGCCGACCAGACCGGAAATCCCGTCGAAAAGCCCCATTGCATGCCCTCCCGATGAAATGCAGCCGGAGCGTGGCATACGTTCCGGCTGCGGATCAAGCTCTCCCGATCCGAAGGATCAGGATCGGATCGTCACTTCTTCGCGGCGTGAAGGTGATGCTCGACGGCAACCGTCTCGCAGACATAGGCGCCGTGCTTGGTCTTGCCGAAATATTTCGACTTGTCGGTGTGGAAAACCTTGCTGCCGCGCGCGTGCCAGACCACCGCGCCGTGGCAGGCCGCCTTGGCTTCGCTGAGCGTCTTGTAGCCCGGCATGGCGGCGACATGGTGCTTCATCGCCATCGCTTCATGGGCCTTCTTGGTGGAGGCCTGGGCGGTACCCGCTGCGGTCATGGTGAAGGCGAGCGCGAGCGCGGGAATGGTGGCGCGCAGGATCGTGCCGATGGTCATGGGAGAACTCTCCGATACAAGGTTGTTTGTTGACAAGAGGTTGCCGCTTGTCGCGCCGAAGCGATCTGTGCCGCTTCCGCGTGACAGGTGAATTAACTTCGAGTTGGGGCCAAATCATGGCAATTTGGAAACAATTCGTCACAAAGAGTCATGCGATGACGGAGACGGAAAAACCGCCTATTTTGCGGGAATGACCGATACACTGTCTCTTGCCATCGCCCAGCTCAACCCGCATGTCGGCGCGATCGACCGCAATCTCGCCGCCATCCGCGCCGCGCGGGCCGAGGCCGCGGCGCGCGGCGCCGACCTGCTGGTGACCCCCGAACTCGGCCTCGCCGGCTATCCGCCGGAAGACCTCGTCCTGAAGCCGGCCTTCGTCGCCGCCTGCGAGGCGGCGGTGAACGAGCTCGCGCGCGATACCGAGGATGGCGGGCCGGGCATCATCGTCGGGCTGCCGTGGCAAACGGCGGAGGGGCTGCACAACGCCGCCTTCGTGCTGGATGGCGGGCGCATCGTCGCCCGGCGCGCCAAGCACGAACTGCCGAATTACGGCGTGTTCGACGAGAAGCGGATTTTCACCCCCGGCCCCGCGCCGGGCCCGGTGGCCTTTCGCGGGTTTCGCCTCGGCGTGATGATCTGCGAGGATTGGTGGCTCCCGGCGGTCCCGGAAACATTGGCGGAAACCGGCGCCGAGCTGCTTGTCTCGATCAATGGCTCGCCCTTCGAGGATGGCAAGCTCGGCGTGCGGCTGCAACTCGGGTTGCGGCGGGTGGTGGAAACCGGCCTGCCCTTCGTTTTCGCCGCGATGACCGGCGGGCAGGATGAAATCGTCTTCGATGGCGCGTCCTTCGCGCTGAATGCCGATCGCTCGCTGGCGCTGCGGATGCCGCATTTTCAGGAGGCCATCGAAACGCTGGTCTGGCGACGCACCGGCCAGGGCCTCGTCGCCGAACCGCGGCCGCTGCCGCCCGAGCCGGAAAGACTCGATCTCGTCTACCGGGCGATGGTGCGGGGCCTCGCCGATTATGTGAACAAGAACGGATTTCCCGGCGTCATTCTCGGCCTCTCCGGGGGGATCGACAGCGCGCTTTCGGCGGCCGTGGCGGTTGACGCGCTGGGGCCGGAGCGGGTGCGCGCGGTGATGATGCCCAGCCAGTATACCAGCGCGCACAGCCTGGAGGACGCGGACCAATGTGCGAGGCTGCTCAACATACGCTGCGACACGGTGCCCATCGGCGGCGCGACGGCGGCCTTCGCCACCGTGCTGGAGCCGCTTTACGACGGGCGGCCGCCCGATATCACGGAGGAAAACATCCAGTCCCGCGCCCGCGGGCTGATCCTCATGGCGCTGTCCAACAAGCTGGGCCATATGGTGCTGACGACGGGCAACAAGTCCGAAATGTCGGTGGGCTATGCCACGCTCTATGGCGACATGTGCGGCGGGTATTCGGTGCTGAAGGATGTCTACAAGAGTACCGTCTTCGCGCTGTCGCACTGGCGCAACGCCAACCACCCGGCGGGCGGCCTCGGCCCCGCCGGGCCCGTGATGCCCGAGCGGGTGATCACCAAGCCCCCCTCGGCCGAATTGCGCGAGAACCAGACCGATCAGGACAGCCTGCCGCCCTACGACGTGCTCGATGCGGTGCTGGAGGGGCTGGTTGAAGGCGAAAAATCGATCGACCAGCTGGTGGACGCCGGTCACGATCGGGCCACCGTCGCCCGGGTCTGGAAACTGCTGGACAGGGCGGAATACAAACGCCGGCAGGCTCCGCCCGGGGTCAAGATCACCGCGCGCGCCTTTGGCCGCGACCGGCGCTATCCGATCACCAACGGCTTCACCCGGCTGATCGGCTGATCAGCCATACGCTCCGGGGCGCACATCTTGCGCCAGGGGATAGACCGTCTTTCCGGCAAGGCGCACCAGCAGCGTGGTGGCGCCGGCGGTGAGCGTTGCCGGAACCAGCGCGCTGCCATTCGTCCACCGGCACGCGGTTTCGAGAGCATGCCAGCCCGCGGCCAGAAGCGGACTATCGAGCGGCACGGCTTCAGCCTTGCCCTGGCTGACCGTAAAGAGCTGCGCCACGCCAAGGCCGAGGATTCGCCGATCTTCCGCATCGGGGTGGAGTTCGGCCGGCACCACGACGTTGGAGACGAGCAGGATATCGGCCGGTTCCGCGGGCAATTCGACCGCGTAGGTCAGGCTGTCCAGGAGCGAAACGGGGAGGGCCTGGCCATTGGCCAGCGCGCGCACCCCGGATCACTGGTGACGCCGCGGGTGGGAAGCCGGGAATCGATTCTCGCACGGATCGCCGCGAGAATGGGGCCGGTCTGGACGAGCGGCGCGCAACCGCGGGCCTCGCGCGGCGACCCGCCGGCTTCGCCCGCGCGCTCGCCATCGCCGTCCGCACTCTCGAACAGCCGCCGATTGCCAGTGTCGAGATACGACTCGGCGGCCAGACCTTCGGCGAGCAGAATGTCATGCGTTTCAAGCTCGATATGATAATAGGTCAAATGACGCCGGCGTTCCTGCGCGATCGATCGGCCATTGACCAGCGCCTTCGCCGGAACCAGGCAACCGTCGAGATATACGGCGTGATCGGGCGAGAGATAGAGGTTCCGCTCGGGCAGGCCATCGGCAAAAGCGCCACGGTCGATCCGCACCGGCCAGACGGCGTGCGGTTGCGCGTGATCCTCCGCGTCGAGATTGCGCCTGCCAACCCAGCGCACCGCCCGCATCGCGCCGGATCGGGTGATGAGCCGGTCGCCGCGGTTCATGGTTTCAACCGGAATGTCGCCATGCAGGCCCAGAATCCGCGTCCCCTCCAGAAAGCCCAGCGTTCCGTCAACGCCCGCGGCCGGTTCGCGAGGAGGATCGGGCAGATCATCAGGCACCGAAACCGCGGCAACAGGCATAAAATCCGCCACGTTGACAGGGCCAGAGCCCGGCCCGGCCGAAGCCGCCTCGCCCTGCGTTCCGGCCGGCGGCGGCGGGAGTGCGGGCGCGATGGGGCCGCGCTGTTGCGGGCGACCCGCTTGGCCTTCGCCCGGGTCCTTGTCATCGACAAACGACCCGGTCGCGACCGGGCAATGGGGTTCAAGCACCGACATCAGAAGTTCGTCGGCATATTCAAGTGCTGCTGGCATGCCGAGATCGGTGTCGATTGCGCCGACAATCCTGATGGGGTCCACCTCGGCGGAACGGAGATCGAGAATCTCGATTCCGCAACGCTCCGCGCTGCGGAATGAATACCTTGTGCCCGCCGGGGGCTCCGGCGGATTCGTGCCCAATCTCTCTGACCCAGCCATGCTCTTCTCCCGCCGGCATTCAGACTCGTAGCAGCACGAGATGAAGGCCGGGTTAATCTCAAAAACTGATACAATTTTTTAATTTTCTCATTTTTGTAATTGTTAATTATTATATTATTTTTTTCAAAGCTTTGCAAATTTACTTTTTTTTGTTTATAAATTTTTGAATATTCTGGATTTATCAGAAAAACATGAAATCAATTCTTATTTGATTAAATGTGCGTAAAGTTATGGTTCATGTAAAGAATCAATTTCAAAAAAGAAAAAGCGGCCCAGTTTCATGGACCGCCTTGCTGAGAAAAAAATATTATTTTTATTGGTATTTTGTCGCCATGGCCGAACCGACCGGTCAGACGATGATATTAGACCGGGCTCGCATCCACCGGGATCGGGTCTCGTGGTCTATCATCTTGATAATCAGAGAGCATTTGTCCGACCGGATCACACCACCCGACCGGATGATGCACGCGGGAACGTCAGACCAGTTTCTTCAAGGTCGGAGACGCCTTGAAACGGACGGTCTTCCCGGCCTTCACCTTGATCTCCTCGCCCGTGCGCGGGTTCACGCCCTTGCGGGCCTTGGTCTTGCGGACCGTGAACGTCCCGAAGCTCGGCAGGGTAAATTTGCCGTTTTTCTTGAGTTCCTTGACGATGGCTTCAATCAGGTCCGTGGCAGCGCGGTTGGCTGCAACGCCGGTGATCTCGGCTGAACCCTGAATAACCTCGGCGATAAACGCTTTCGACATGGTCGAAGCCTCTTTCCTGTCTAAGATCGGCTTTCGAGCCGATGCCGGCCTTTCCGGCGGTTGGACAATCTGTCGGTACGGCCAACAACGAATCGGCCGGGCGCGATTTTTGTAGCGATTCGGTGCATTTTTCAACACTCGAAAACGCATTTGGGCGATTTTTGGCTTCTGGCGCCGCTTTTAAACAAAGATGAGCGCTCGGAAATCAATAAACCATGTTATTTAAGAATATAATCGCCGATATATACGGAAATTCTTAGAGCCCGAATCTGAATGGTAGTGCGACTATCGGTGACGGGCGATTTTTCGTGTGAGCAGGCGGATATGGGCGAGGAAGAGCCATGCGGTGGCGCTGGTAACGGTGGCCTCGAAATCCCTTGCGAGACGTCGGCATCTGCCGAGCCAGGCGAAGGTTCTTTCTACCACCCAGCGCCGCGGCAGGAGTTCAAACCCGCTCGCGGCGTCGGAGCGCTTTACGATCTGTATGGTCCATTTGCCGATTTTGGCGAGGCGTCCATTGAGTTTAGGACCGGCATAACCGCCGTCAGCGAATATGTGCCGCAACCAGGGATACAGGGATTTGACGGATTTGAGCACGTCGGGCGCCCCGTCGCGGTCCTGAATACCGGCATGATGAACGACGGCACCGACGAGGTGGCCGATTGTATCTGTGATGATGTGGCGCTTGCGGCCCTTGATCTTCTTTCCGGCATCGAACCCGCGCGGCCCGCCGGCTTCGGTGGTCTTGACCGACTGACTGTCGATCACACCGGCTGTGGGCGAAGCCTCGCGTCCGGCCATTTCCCGCGCCTGCATGACTAGGACGTGATTGATGCGATCGAACGTGCCGTCACGACAGAAGCGGTAGAAATACCCCTGCACGGTGGTGAACGGAGCGAATTCCTTCGGGATCTGGCGCCACTGACAGCCGGTTGCCAGCATGTAGAAGATGGCCTCCACAATCCTTCGAAGCGCCACCCTTCGGGGTCGGCCTCGATGCTGCGGAGCGGGCATGAACGGCTCGATCATGGCCCATTCAGCGTCGGTGAGGTCGCTTGCGTAGCGCAATCCGGCCCGGCAATATCGTCGCCGAGCGATTTCAGTCCAGGTCATCGTGTCTCCGTCCGTCTTCGCAAACGAACTGAATCACAACTTACTGAAATCGCTCAACTATCTTTTTCGGTCCGGCTCTTAGACAAAATCGTCCACCATCCGCAGCCCGTGCACCATCCGATCCATCGGGATCGAACCGTGCTCTCGGCCAACCCCTCAAAATCCCGGGCCGATCACCCGCGCATGCCGCCGCGACAGGCGCCGGCTTAGATGAAAGCCATGACGACGACACCGCCGAGGAAGGATATTCCGCCCAAAAGGGCGGCAACGAGCCCAAACGCGGTCACCTCCGTCACCACGGAAACCGATGCCAGCACGATCGCAATCTGCAAGAGACCGACCACGACTTCCAGCTGATGATAGCGTTCGAGCTGATGGTCGCGCACCTCGGCCTGGCGTTCCGCCTGCGCCCGCAGCTGCGCCTTGCCCTCTCCACCATCGGGGTCGGATGCCTCGTGCTCGGCCCGCGCCTCTGCGGCCCGGGCGGCTTGCGTCACACCAGGGTCGGGGGATCGCAACGAAAGCGCTTTCAGAACCTGGGCCTGGGCGGTCGCGATATCGGCCTTGATCGCCTTGGCCTGGTAGAAAGACCATGTGTCGTTCACCGCGATCTGCTTGGCGATATAGTCATTCTGCGCCGATTTTTCCCCCATCTCGCAAATCGCGAGCCCCGCCGCGAGAATGCCGATGAGCAGCGCCATGCGCCGCGCATGAAGGTTTTCGGGATGTTCGCGCAGGTGCTTGTGCCGCTCGAGGCTATCGGTCGCCGTTTCAATACCGTCCATGCTTCCACCATTGTCTCCGGCCGGGCACCAGCACCCGCGGCCGCATCAGAGCACCTTCCGGTCCATCCGATCGGATGATGCTCTATCCTAAAGCATCGCTCACGAAAACGGGATCAGCTCTTGGCGGGAAGGATCAGCCCGGACCCGGCGTCTGAGGCGGGCGCGGGCACAGGCGTTCCATAAACGTCGCGCGCCCGCTTGAGGAAAGCGGCGACCATCCGGCGCACCGCCTCGGCGAACACCGCGCCGATGGCCTTTTGCAGAATGAGGCTGCGGAACTCGAAATCCACATAGAAATCGATCATCGTGCCGCGCTCGTCCGGCAGGAATCGCCACTCGTTGCGCAAATATCGGAAAGGCCCGTTCTCGTAGCGGACATGGATATGCTCGGGCGCGTTCAGCATCACGCGGGAGGTGAAACTCTCGCGGAACGGACCGAAGCCAATGGTGAGATCGGCCAGCATTTCATCGCCGCGCTGCGAGCGGACGCGCGCACCGATGCACCAGGGCAGGAATTGCGGATATTTCCCCACATCAGCCACCAGATCGAACATCTGGCCGGGCTGGTAGAGAACCAGTTTCCGCTCCGTGTAGCGCGGCATGCTCAGGCCGCGCGCCGGGCGGCCCGGGCTTCGCGCAGGGCGGCGAAATCGGCATCCGCGTGATAGGAGGAGCGGGTCAGCGGCGTCGCCGAAACCATCAGGAACCCCTTGGCGCGGGCCATGGCGGCAAGTTCGGCGAACTCGTCCGGCGTGACGAACCGGTCGACCGCGGCGTGCTTGACCGTCGGCTGGAGATACTGGCCGATGGTGAGGAAATCCACATCGGCGACGCGCAGATCGTCCATCACCTGGCCGATCTCGCTGCGGTCCTCGCCCAGCCCGGCCATCAGACCGGATTTGGTGAAGATGCCGGGGTCGAGCTGCTTCACCCGGTCGAGCAGGCGGAGCGACTGGTAATAGCGCGCCCCAGGGCGGATCATGGGGTAAAGCCGCGGCACGGTTTCGAGATTGTGGTTGAACACGTCCGGCCGGGCGGCGACCACCACCTCCAGCGCGCCGGGCTTGCGCAGGAAATCCGGGGTGAGAATCTCGATCGTGGTGGCGGGCGCCGCGGCGCGGATCGCGCCGATCACCGCCGCGAAATGCGCCGCGCCGCCATCATCGAGATCGTCGCGGTCGACCGAGGTGATCACGACATGCTGCAAGCCCAGCCGGGCCACGGCATCGGCCACGCGCGCCGGCTCATCGGCGGCGAGCGGCGCCGGCTGGCCGGTGGTGACGTTGCAGAAGGCGCAGGCGCGGGTGCAGATCTCGCCCATGATCATCATGGTCGCGTGACGCTGCGACCAGCATTCGCCGATATTCGGGCAGGCCGCCTCCTCGCACACCGTCACCAGCTTGGCCTCGCGCATCAGCGCGCGGGTCTCGTGATAGACGGGGTGATTGGGCGCCTTCACCCTGATCCAGGCGGGTTTCCGCTGGATCGGATTATCCGGCCGGTGCTGCTTTTCCGGGTGGCGGGGCTTGCCGCCCCCGGCATTCCGGTGATCGATCTCGACGCGCATGATGGATCAGAAGTGGATGACCTGCCCATAGGCGTCAAGCACCGATTCATGCATCGCTTCACTGATCGTGGGGTGGGGGAAGACGGTGTGCATCAGTTCAGCCTCGGTGGTTTCGAGCTGCCGGGCGACGACATAGCCCTGGATCATCTCGGTCACCTCGGCGCCGGCCATGTGCGCACCCAGCAACTCGCCGGTCTCGGCGTCGAACACGGTCTTGATCATGCCCTCGGGTTCGCCCATGGCGATCGCCTTGCCGTTGCCGATGAAGGGGAACCGGCCGACCTTGACCTTGCGGCCGGCTTCCTTCGCCTTCGCCTCCGTCATGCCGACCGAGGCGACCTGCGGGCGGCAATAGGTGCAGCCGGGGATGTTCCAGGTCTCGAACGGATGCGGCTTCAGCCCCGCGATATGCTCGATGCAGACCACACCCTCGTGGCTGGCCTTGTGGGCGAGCCAGGGCGGGCCGGTGAGATCGCCGATCGCGTAGATGCCCTCGACGCCGGTGCGGCCGAAACCATCGACCACCACATGCGTGCGCTCGACCTTCACGCCGGCCTGCTCAAGGCCGAGATTTTCGACATTGCCGACGATGCCGACCGCGGAGATCACCCGCTCGGCGGTGATTTTCTGCGCCTTTCCGCCGGCCTCGACGGTGACGGTCACGCTGTCCTTGCCCTTCTCGACACCCTTCACGCTCGCGCCAACGAGCAGCTTCATGCCCTGTTTCTCGAACTGCTTGTGCATGAAGGCCGAGATTTCCTCATCCTCCACCGGCAGGATGCGCGGCAGCGCCTCGATCACCGTCACCTCCGCCCCCATGTTGCGGTAGAAGCTTGCGAACTCGATGCCGATCGCGCCGGAGCCGATCACCACCAAGGATTTCGGCATGATGTCGGGCACCATCGCCTCGCGATACGACCAGATGAACTTGCCGTCCGGCTCGATGCCGGGCAGGGCGCGGGCGCGGGCACCGGTGGCGAGGATGATGTGCTTCGCCTTCAGGGTGGCGACCGGCTTGCCGTCCTTCTCGACCGCGAGCGTCCCCTTGCCGGCGAGCCTGCCGGTGCCGTCGAACACCGTCACCTTGTTCTTCCTGAGCAGATGGCTGACGCCGGAGGACAGCTGCTTCGCCACCCCGCGCGAACGCTTCACCACCTTGTCGAGATCGAACTTCACGTTCTCGGCGGAGAAGCCGTATTCGGGCAGGGTGTGAAGCAGATGATTGATCTCGGAGGAGCGAAGCAGCGCCTTGGTCGGAATGCAGCCCCAGTTCAGGCAAATCCCGCCAAGGTTCTCGCGCTCGACCAGGGCCACCTTCAGCTTGAGCTGCGCGCCGCGGATCGCGGTCACATAGCCGCCGGGGCCGCCGCCCACCACCACCACGTCGAAACTCTGATCGGTCATTGTTCTGCTCCTATGCGGCAAGGGCGGCGAGGGCCTCGCCCTTCAGACGGTAGCGCGTCCACTGGTCGATCGGGACGGCGCCGAGGGATTGATAGAAATCGATGGCGGGGCGGTTCCAGTCGAGCACCGACCATTCGAGCCGGGCGCAGCCGAGCCGGACCGCCTCGCGCGCGAGATGGCGCAGCAGGGCGCGACCGATGCCCCGCCCCCGCGCCGCGGGCAGGACGAACAGGTCTTCGAGATAGAGCCCGGCCCGGCCGGTCCAGGTCGAGAAGCTGGTGAAGAACAGCGCGAAGCCGGCGACCGCGCCATCGGCCTCGGCCAGCACGGCGCGGGCGAGAGGCTGCGCGCCGAACAGCGCCTCGTGCAGCATCGGCGCCGTCATCTCGACCTCGTGCGGCGCCTTTTCATAGTCGGCGAGCGCATGAACAAGATCGAGCAGCACGGCAATGTCGGCCGGTGAAGCGGGGCGAAGCGTTACCGCCGCCGCCGCGACTCCGGCCGAATGGTCGCTCAAAGCATCAGCCCCAGCGGCTGTTCGACGATGGCCTTGAACGCCGCGAGGAATTCGGCGCCCACCGCGCCATCCACCACGCGGTGATCGCAGGAGAGCGTGACGGTCATCATTGTGGCGATGGCGATCTGCTCGCCCTTCACCACCGGCCGCTTCTCGCCGGCGCCGATGGCGAGAATGCCGCCCTGCGGCGGGTTGATGATCGCCGAGAACGAGCTGATCCCATACATGCCGAGATTGGAGATCGAGAACGAACCGCCCTGGAACTCGTCCGGCTTCAGCTTGCCGGCCTTGGCGCGGGCGGCGAGATCCTTCATCTCGTTGCTGATCGCGGCCAGCCCCTTCTGGTCCGCCTTGCGGATGATCGGTGTGATCAACCCGTCCGGGATCGCGACGGCAACCGAAATGTCCACGTCGTGATAGCGGATCATCGCCTCCTCGGTGAACGAGGCGTTGGCCGCCGGAACGCGGCGCAGCGCCACGGCGACCGCCTTGATGATCAGGTCGTTGACCGAGAGCTTGAACGCGCCCGGCCCGTCTTTCGGCGATTGCGCGTTGAGGTCGGCGCGCAGCTTGAGCAGCGCGTCGAGGTCCACATCCATCGACAGATAGAAATGCGGAATGGTCTGCTTCGCGGTCTGCAGCCGCTTCGCGATCACCTTGCGCATCGAGGAATGCGGGATGGCATCGTGCGGCGCGGTGATCGGCGCGGCCGGCGCGGCGGCGGCGGGCGCCGGCGCGGCGGCCTTCGGTGCCGGTGCCGGCGCCGGTGCCGCGGTCGCCGGGGCCTTGCCGCGGGCGGCGTCGATATCCGCCTTGACGATCCGCCCATTCGGGCCGCTGCCTTGCAACGAGGCGAGGTCGATTCCCGCCTGCTGCGCCATGCGGCGGGCGAGCGGCGAGGCGAAGACGCGCTCGCCGTGGCCGGTTCTCCCTTCCACCGGCGCGGCCACGGGCGCGGCAGCCGGGGCGGACGTTGCCGGCGCTTCAGGTGCTGCGGCGGCTTTCGGCGCGGGGGCGGCGGGCGCATTGTCGGGCACATTCTCGCCAGGCTCGACGAGAATGGCGATCGGCGCGTTCACCGCGACATTCTCGGTCCCGGCCGCGACGAGGATCTTGCCGAGAACGCCCTCGTCCACGGCCTCGACCTCCATCGTCGCCTTGTCGGTCTCGATCTCGGCGATGACGTCGCCGGCCTTGATCGTCTCGCCTTCCTTCTTGAGCCAGCGCGCCAGCGTGCCTTCCGTCATGGTGGGCGAGAGCGCCGGCATCAGGATGTTCGTGGCCATGTTCGCGCCTCCCTCAGAACAGTTTCTTGACGGCGCCGACGACCCAGTCCGGCTGGGGCAGCGCGAGCTTTTCGAGATTGGCGGCGTAGGGCATCGGCACGTCGAGCCCGGCGACGCGGGTCGGCGGCGCGTCCAGCCAGTCGAACGCGTGCTCGGTGATCTGCATCGCGATCTCGGCGCCGATGCCGGCGAAGGGCCAGCCTTCCTCGACCGAGACGACGCGGTTGGTCTTCTTCACCGAGGCCACGATGGTCTCGATGTCGAGCGGACGGATCGTGCGCAGGTTGATCACCTCGGCCGAAATGCCATGCTGGTCCAGCGCCTCGGCCGCCTTGAGCGCGACATCGACCATCAGCGAGAAGGCGACGATGGTGACATCCTCACCCACGCGCTCGACCTTGGCTTTGCCGATCGGCAGGATGAAGTCATCATCGGTCGGGCACTGGTGCTTGTGGCCGTAGAGAATCTCGTTTTCGAGGAAGATGACCGGGTTCGGATCGCGGATCGCGGCGCGGAGCAGGCCCTTGGCATCCGCCGCCGACCACGGTGCGACGACCTTCAGGCCCGGGCAATGCGCATACCACGAGGCGTAGCACTGGCTGTGCTGCGCGGCGACGCGGGCGGCAGCACCATTTGGCCCGCGAAAGACGATGGGACAGCCCATCTGCCCGCCGGACATGTAGAGCGTCTTCGCCGCCGAGTTGATGATCTGGTCGATCGCCTGCATGGCGAAGTTGAAGGTCATGAACTCGACGATCGGCTTGAGGCCGGACATCGCCGCCCCCACCGCCATGCCGGTGAAGCCGTGCTCGGTGATTGGCGTGTCGATCACGCGTTTCGCGCCGAACTCGTCGAGCAACCCCTGGCTGATCTTGTAGGCGCCCTGATACTGGGCAACCTCCTCACCCATCAGGAACACGTCGGCATCGCGCCGCATCTCGGCCGCCATCGCATCGCGCAACGCCTCGCGGACGGTGATCTCCTGCGTCGGGCCCCAATCCGTCTCGGCGGCCGGCGCAATCTCGGCGGGCGGCGCCTTCGGCGCGGCGGCGGGCTGGTGCGCGGGCGCCGCCTGCGGCGCCGGGGCGGGGACCGGAGCGGCGGCCGGGGCGCCGGCTTTCTCGCCATGCGCGCCGAGCACGGCGATCGGCGTGTTCACGGCGACGTTTTCCGTCCCCTCATCGACGAGAATCCCGAGCAGTTCGCCCTCGTCCACCGCCTCGACCTCCATCGTCGCCTTGTCGGTCTCGATCTCGGCCAGAACGTCGCCGGCCTTGACCTGGTCGCCGACCTTCTTCAGCCATCTGGCGAGCTTGCCCTCGGTCATCGTCGGCGACAGCGCGGGCATCAGAACGTCCGTGGTCATGCTCAGCCCTCCACCATCACATCGGTCCAGAGTTCGGATTCATCGGGTTCGGGGCTCTGCTGCGCGAAATCGGCGGCATCCTGCACCCGCTTCTTGATGTCGTCGTCGATCGATTTGAACATTTCGTCGGTCACCCCCAGCGCCTCGAGCGCCTTGCGGGCGAGATCGATGCAATCGTGCTCGGTCCGCATCTTCTGCACCTCCTCGCGGGTGCGGTATTTCGCGGGGTCGGACATCGAGTGGCCGCGATAGCGATAGGTCTTCATCTCCAGCAGGAACGGGCCATTGCCGGCCCGGCAATGCGCGACCGCCTGCTCGCCGGCCTCCTTGACGGCCTGAACGTCCATGCCATCGACCTGCAGGCCCGGAATGCTCCAGGGCGAACCGTTCTGGCTGAGATCGCGCGAGGCCGACGCGCGCTCGACGCTGGTACCCATGCCGTAGCGGTTGTTCTCGATGATGAAGATCACCGGCAGCTTCATCAGCGCCGCGAGGTTGAAGCTCTCGAACACCTGCCCCTGGTTCGAGGCGCCCTCGCCGAAATAGGTCAGGCAGACCCGGTCATTGCCGCGATAGTGATTGGCGAAGGCGAGGCCGGCGCCAAGCGAAACCTGCGCGCCGACGATGCCGTGCCCGCCGAAGAAGCCCTTCTCCTTCGAGAACATGTGCATCGAGCCGCCCTTGCCCCTGGAATAGCCGCCGGCGCGGCCGGTCAGCTCGGCCATAACGCCTTTCGGGTCCATGTCGCAGGCGATCATGTGGCCGTGATCGCGATATGAGGTGATGACCTGATCCCCCGGCTCGATCGCCATCTGCATGCCGGTCACCACCGCTTCCTGCCCGATATAGAGATGGCAGAACCCGCCGATCAGCCCCATGCCGTAGAGCTGCCCGGCCTTTTCCTCGAACCGGCGGATCAGCAGCATCTTCCCGTAGGCGGCGAGCAACTCGTCCCGGTCCATCGCCGGCTGTCTCTGGCTGGTCCGCCTGCGGGCGGCTGGCTGGGCTTTTGCGCCTGTCGGTCTGGTACGGCTGGCCACGATCATTCCCCTCCGTCGGTTGATGGTTTCTCCATGCGTCGGATCGGCCGATCAAAGCAAGCGGGAATTGAAAATTCAATGATGTTGCAACGCAATATTCAAGTTAACCAGAAAGCAGTTAATGTCTTGCCTCCGCAAGGCGCAATGGCGCGGCGGGCGCCATTCACGCCCTTGACGCAAGGCAGCACGACCCTGCGCGCGCGGTAACGTTTACGGATGCTTTCCCTGCCGGGCGGCGGGCTGCGCGGCGCCGGCCGGGCCGGACGCGGCCGGAACCGCGGCGCCCGCCGCGCCATTGGCCGCTTGCTTGCCGAGCGGCACCGCGAGATCGCCGGGATCGGCCAGGTTGAGAACCGCCCTCGCCTGCTCGTTGAGCATGTCCGGCGCGATGGCATGGTGACGCAGCGCGTTCACCCGCGCCTGCCAGCGGTCGCGCCGGATCGCGACATCGTGCAGCGCCTGCCGGTCCTGCGCCAGTACCGCCTGGTCTCGGCGCTGGGCGACGATGCCGCGCGAGCCGTTGATGGCGTTGAAGACAAAATACGCCGTCACGGCGAGAAACAGGAACGGCAACACAAGCCCGCGCAGGCGCCGCTTCATCGCGGTCTCCGGACAGGGCGGAACATCGGCTGCAACATGCTCACGCCCCCTGCATGCCCGCGCGCCGGGGGGTTTCGCAAGAGGCTTTGCCGGCATGGGCCGGGTATGAAAATTTTGTAAGCCATAATTCGCCCTGAAATCAGCCGTCTCGGCGCCATCATACAATGGTGTCTGGCGGATCGAGACGACAGGAGATTCTGACATGAACGCTCGAAGCACAGGATCGGCGAAATGGCTGGGCCGGATGATCGCGGCAGCCATGGTGGCCGGACTCGGCCTCGCGGCAACCGGTGCGACGGCCTATGCCGACCCGCCCTGGCACCACGACGGCGGCGACCGCGGCGGCTGGCATCACCGCGACTGGCATCACCAAGACTGGCATCATGAGGACGACGATGGCTGGCGCGGCGGATATGCCTATGCGCCGCCGCCGGCCTATTACCCGCCGCCGCCGGTCTATTACGCGCCGCCGCCGCCGGTTTATGTCGGCCCGCCGAGCGTGTCCTTCGGCGTGAACATCCCCCTCGGTCACTGAACCATGATCGCCCGCAAACCGGCCTTCAGCATCGCCTGAAGGTCGGGCAAGGCGAGGGCGATGCACCCCTCGGTCGGCGACCAGTCCGCCCGCGCGACATGCAGGAAAATCGCCGATCCCGCGCCGCGCACCACCGGATCGTCGTTCCATCCGAGCACGCCGACGACATCATACACCCCGTCCTCCCGCCAGAGCGCCTCGTGGCGCGCCGGGTGCGGCCGGCGGATCAGGCGGTTGTAGTCGGGATGCGCGGGATCGTCGCACCAGCCATCATCGGGCGCCAGCGGTTCGCGCGGCACCGCGCAGGCGGGCGATGCCAGCCGGTCGGCCCGGTAGAGCACCCGGCGGAGCGGCAGCAGGCCGCGCGGTGTCGCGCCATCGCCCTCGCGCTTGAGCGCGGCGATGCCACCGCAGCCAAGGGCGGCACGGCAGCGCAGCCCCGCGGCCGGGAGGAGAATCGTCCCGTCCGCCAGCACAATCGCAGTTGTCTCGTCGGGCCCGGCCATCGCCGCCTAGTCCAGCAAGTGGCCGAAGCGACGCGCCTTTGTCTGCAGATAGGCGTCGTTCACCCCGTTCGGCGCGATGACATGCGGCGTCCGCTCGACGACATCGACGCCACACGCGGCAAGCCCCGCCACCTTGTCCGGGTTGTTGGTCAGCAGGCGGATATGGTCGAGGTCGAGTTCCGCGAGCATCGCGGCCGCGATATGGAAATTCCGCTCATCCGCCTGCCAGCCAAGCGCACGGTTGGCATCGAGCGTGTCGAGGCCGCGATCCTGCAGCGTATAGGCCCGCAGCTTGTTGATCAGCCCGATCCCCCGCCCCTCCTGCGCGAGATACAGCACGACGCCGCCCCCCTCCTCCGCCATCCGCCGGATCGCGCCCCTGAGCTGCGGCCCGCAGTCGCACCGCAGCGAACCCAGCAGGTCGCCGGTAAAGCACTCGGAATGGACCCGCACGAGCGGCGCGGCCTGGGCGCGCGGATCGCCGATCAGGATCGCCATATGCTCGATCCCCTGATCGAGCGCGCGGAAGGCGACGAGCCGCGCATCGGGCGCATCGTCGAGCGGCACCGCGACCTCGGCGACACGATGCAGCGTCGCGGCCACATTGGTGTTGTAGCCGAGCAGGTCCGCCGCCGGAACGGCGAGCAGGCCGCCGCCAAGCGGCAGCGACGCCCAGCCCGGCCGCACCGGTGCCGCGATCATCGCCGGCAGCAGGCGGGCGAGCTTGCCAAGGGCGAGGGCGGCATCGGCCAGAGGC